>CALVRY010000015.1 GCA_944358755.1 uncultured Bacilli bacterium | reverse complement strand
AGCTAAAGAAGAAAAAGAAAAATTAATTAAAGAAGGCGCAAAAGTTTACGTAATTGATGATGGAGAGATTGAAAGGGCTTATAAATCTTATCCAATTATGTGGAAAAATAAAGAAAGTGATCCAAAACTTTGTTTTATTGGTTGCCCTCACTTAAATTATTATCAATTAAATAAGTGGCATGAAGATATTAAAAATGCTTTAAAAGCAAATGGCAAAACTAAAGTTAGCTGTAGATGTGTTTTAAATACACCTCCAAAAGTTCTTGCTCGCTTTAAAAAAGAAGAAAAAGCTAAATATGATGAACTTTATAAGATGGGAGTTACAATTTCTTCAATTTGTCCATTAATGTATACAAACAATCCATTAACTCACTCTAAACCAATTATGACTAATTCGAATAAATTAAGAACTTATTCGATGGCGCGTTATTTTAAAGATGAAGATATCTTAGCAATCCTTGCTGGAAAGAAGGTTTATTAATTATGAAAGAATTTAAGGGAAGAGTTATTGCAAAAGGCACATTTACCGGCGAAGCTGCAGTTACTCATCAAGGTTTTAATACTTTAGCTAGTTTCCAAAAATCTGCTTTAATGAATAAAAAAGAAGTTTTTGTTAGCGATCAAAACAATAAAGATCTATTTAACAAAAATATTACTGGCAAAATTCTTTGTTTACCTATTACAATTGGTTCAACAACCGGCGGACTTGTTATTCAAACAGTTTGTGATATGAAAATCAACCCTCGTGCCTTTTTATTTAGCGAAGAGATTGATTCGCTAGCTGCAAGTGGTATAGTTTTAGCAAAAGTTTGGCAAAACAGTGACATCATTTGTATCGACAAACTTGGGAAAGAATTTTTAGATACAGTTAAAAGTGGCGACAAACTTGAAATCTTAAAAGATGGCACTGTAAAAATTTTGTAAATTTTTTTGAAAGATTAGTCAATTTTTGCAATGTTTTTTGCAAATTTACTAATCTTTTTTTGTTGCTTAAAAGCATAAAAAATAAATTGAAAGCGCTATCATGAAAAATATGAAAAAAACTCTTTACATATAAATTAAAATGACTAAAATATTAGTGCGGAACCGAACTAATTATGGAGAACTTTGTTTGCACGTCGCTAAGAGCAATTTCAAATTACATCAAAAAAGGTGTAAGTGAAAAAGTAAGTTCATTTGGAATCACTAGTTTTCAAGGTGCAATTTTAGCCGTCATCAAAGAAGCTACATTAAGAGGGCACGACGTTTATCAAAAAGATTTAGAAAAAATCTTTAAGGCTTCTAAAAGTTCGATGAGCGATTCACTTCAATCCCTTGAAAGTAAATCATTAATCACTAGAACTTCCTTAATTGAGGGAGATTCGAGGAAAAAATCTTTAAAATTAACCAACAAAGGAGAGAAGTTAACTATTCTTGTTGATGGTTATTTAAATGAAGCAAGCGATGAATTACTTTCTAAATTAAATGAGGAAGAAAGAGTTGCCTTTGTCAAAATTTTAGAAAAGCTAACTGGGAAAATGGAGGTTAATTTATGAGCGTTGATTTAAATGTTGATCCACCAAAGTTTAAGTACAGTGAAATGATTAGAGCTTTTTTATCTGCGGTTAGAGAATATAAAAAGCCAACATTTATCGCAATTATTTTCATTGTTCTTGAAACACTTATTGAATGTACAATTCCTTTTATTATGTCGCTTTTAATCGACACAATGGGGGATTATTCAACTGGAAAACTTGGCGATGCTTCTATTATGAACATTGTCTTAATTTATGCTGCAATTTTAGTGGCACTTGCTGCCACATCACTTGTTTGTGGTATTACAGCTGGTAGATTTTCAGCCCGTGCCTCAATTGGTTTTTCTACTAATATAAGAAGAGACTTATTTAAAAAGACAACTGAATTTTCTTTTAATAATATCGATAAATTCTCAGTTTCATCTTTAGTTACAAGACAAACAACCGATGTTTTTTACATTCAAATGTCTTATATGATGTCGATAAGAATTGCATTAAGAGCACCTTTAATGTTAATTTTTTCAATTGTTATGGCGGTTATTCAATCTCCTGAAATCAGCTGGGTTTATGCAATTACTGTTCCACTTTTAGTTATTGCTCTTGGAATAATAATTTATGTAGTTATGCCAATTTTCGTTAAAGTTTTCAAAAAATATGATGCTTTAAATGAATCTATTGAAGAAAATGTTAGAGGTATTAGAGTTGTTAAAACTTATGCCCGTGAAGACTACGAAAAAGCTAAATTTAAAGATAGAAGTGCTGAAATTAAAGTTGGATTTACAAAAGCCGAAAGAATTATGGCTTTAACAAATCCTGTCATGATGTTTTCAATGTATGTTTCAATGGCTCTTTTAATCTTCATTGGATCTTATATGATTCTTGATGGAATTGGCTGGGTCGCTAATGAAAATGGTGAACTTGTTATTGGCTTTGCTTCATTAACTGTTGGCCAACTTTCATCTTTAATTACTTATGGAGCTCAAATTTTATCGAGTTTAATGATGATTAGTATGGTTTTCGTTATGATTTCTATGTCAACCGCTTCTATGCGAAGAGTTTACGAAGTAATGATAGAAGAACCTACAATCAAAAATCCTGAAAATCCAATTTATGAAGTTGGTGATGGCTCAATTGAATTCAAGGATGTTAACTTCAAATATAAAGCAAATGCACAAAAATTTGCTTTATCAAATATTAATTTAAAGATTAATAGTGGTGAAATGGTTGGTATTGTTGGCGGCACAGGTTCATCAAAATCAACTTTAGTTAACTTAGTTTCGCGTTTTTATGACACTACAACTGGAGAGGTTATTTTAGGTGGCAAAAACGTTAAGGATTATGATCTTGAAACTTTGAGAAATAATGTTTCAATGGTTTTACAAAAGAACGTTTTATTTAGTGGAACTATTAAAGACAATTTAAGATGGGGAAATAAGAACGCAACTGATGAAGAAATGGTTGAAGCTTGTAAAATTGCTCAAGCCGATCCATTTATTCAAACTTTCCCTGATAAATACGATACCTATATTCAACAAGGCGGAAGCAATGTTAGTGGTGGTCAAAAACAAAGACTTTGTATCGCTAGAGCAATTCTTAAAAAACCAAAAGTCTTAATACTTGATGATTCAACTAGTGCAGTTGATACTAAAACTGATGCTTTTATTAGAAAAGGATTAAGAGAAACCTTGCCTGATGTAACAAAAATTATCATCGCTCAAAGAATTTCTTCTGTTCAAGATGCAGATCTAATTCTTGTGATGGATAATGGCACAATGAATGGCATGGGCACTCATGAAGAACTCTTAAAATCTAACAAGATTTATAAAGAGATTTATAATATGCAAAATAGAGTTGGAGGTAGTGACAATGCTTAAAAATAAGAAACTTCCACCAATATTTAGAATTATATTTGGTTTTATTTCATTACATAAAACAGCATTTATTTGCTCGCTTATCTGTGTTTTATTTACGGCTTTTGGAAATATTGCAGCGCCAATTGTTCTTCAAAATGTTACAAATTTAATCACCGATACAATCAACCACATTGTTATAAATGGCAACAACTTGGCTTTAAAAATGGAATTTTGGGATGAAATTCTCTTTAATGGCTGCCTTCTTGTTGGAGCTTATGTAATTTCAACAGTCGCAGGTTTAACTTATTCACAAATTAACGCAGTAGCTGGCCAAAAATATATGGACGATTTAAGAAGAGAACTCTTCAATCACATGCAAGATTTACCGGTTCGTTATTTTGATCAAAATGATAAAGGCGACATTATGTCAATTTATATCAACGATGTTGATACCATTCGTCAACTTATCATTAACTCAATAAGTGAAGTTGAATTCTTTATTTGTACTTTCGTTAGTGTCATTGTCATGATGATTATGTTTAGTGTCTGGCTATTCTTAATCACAATTGTTGCTGGAGTTGCAATGGTTCTTGCTACAAAGCACATTGGTGGACACTCTTCTAAAAACTTCCTTGTCCAACAAGTTAACATTGGTAAACAAGAAGGTTACGTTGAAGAAATGATGAATGGGTTAAAAGTTATTAAATCATTCTGTCACGAACAAGAATCAATTGATGGATATCATAATATTACTGAAATTTTCAGAAAAACTGGAACAAAAGCTAATAGCTATGCCAATATCTTGATGCCAGTTTTAGGAAATATTGGTAACCTCTTATATGTTCTTGTCGCAGTTGTCGGCACAATCTTCTTTGTAAATGGCATTAATAATTTCTCTGGAATGGGAGGTTTTTCACCATTTACAGTTGGTATTATTGTTTCATTCCTTCCTATTGTTAGACAATTTACAAATGCCGCTTCTCAAATGGCTAACCAAGTCAATACAGTTGCTTTAGCAGCAGCAGGTAGTAGAAGAATTTGCGCCTTATTTGATGAAGAACCTGAAGCAGATGAAGGCTATGTCACTCTTGTTAGAGGAAGATATGATGAAAACGGAAATATCGTTGAATGTCCTGAAAAGGAAGCAACACTTTGGGCTTGGAAACATCCTCATAGTGCTGATCAATCAGTAACATATACTTTACTTCAAGGTGATATAAGAATGTTTGATGTCGACTTTGGTTATAATCCAAATAAGATTGTTCTTCATAACATCACACTTTATGCAAAACCTGGTCAAAAAGTTGCTTTCGTTGGTGCAACTGGTGCAGGTAAAACAACAATTACTAACTTAATTAATAGATTCTATGACATAGCTGATGGGAAAATCAGATATGATGGCATCAATATTAATAAGATTAGAAAGAAAGATTTAAGAAGATCTCTTGGAATGGTTCTTCAAGATACAAACTTATTTAGTGGCACAATCATGGATAACATTCGTTATGGTAAACTTGATGCAACTGATGAAGAATGTATTGCAGCTGCAAAACTTGCAAATGCTGATAGCTTCATCACTAGACTTCCACAAGGTTATAATACTTACTTAACAAATGATGGTGCTAACTTATCTCAAGGCCAAAGACAACTTTTATCAATTGCTAGAGCTGCAGTTGCAAATGCTCCTGTTATGATTCTTGATGAAGCGACTTCATCAATTGATACTAGAACTGAAGCAATTGTCACTCGTGGCATGGACAACTTAATGAAAGGAAGAACAGTTTTTGTTATCGCACATAGACTTTCAACCATTCAAAACAGTAATGTTATTATGGTTTTAGACCATGGACACATTATTGAAAGAGGAAGTCACGAAGACTTAATTAAGCTTAAAGGTGTCTACTATCAACTCTATACTGGCGCATTCGAACTAGAATAAAAAATACTTAAACAAAATAAAATCTCCGCAATTTGCGGAGATTTTTATTATTTTTAGAAAAACAAATTAAAATTCTTTGATTTTGTAAACGTCGAAATCGATGTCTTTAGCTTTAGCTTTAACTTCTTTTTGTGTTAAGAAACCATTGCTACCGCCAGCTTCGCCAATCTTATAGGAAGTAAAGACTTCACTAAGCTCTAATGCTTCAAGTGAATCGACGCCTCTTAAATAGAAGTGGATGAATGCACTAAATAAAGCATCACGACTTCCAACAGTATTGACGATTTCTCTTAAAGTAATAGCGTCAATATGATAAATTACATGCTTTTTAGCATCAAGAATCATAGCGCCTTCTCTTCCTTCGCCTAAAACGATAATTTCGTTATGGTATTTTTCATAAATTGAAATAAGGAAGTCTTCATAATTGATTCTATCAAGACCCTTTTTAGACAAAAATAAAATGTCGCTTGACATAAAATCTGCATTATATTCATCATCAATTGTTCCAATGATGTGTACGTCAGTTGCGACTTTCTTACCGAGTTCTTTAGCTTTTTTAAGTAATGGTCTGTTGAAATTTGAGTTAGTAATGACAACAATGTCAGCTGCTTTAATCTTTTCTTCTTCTTTTTCAGTTACTTCAGTTTGAATTTCTTGAATCTCTTTAAGATCCATATAGGTTTTAACATTATTATCTCTATCAACTAAAGAAACTGAGTTTGGTGTTGATTCAAGAGTTTCGTGGATAGAAGAAGTGTCAATTTTTAATTTTTTGATTTGATCGACAACAACCTTGCCGAGTAAATCTTTTCCAACGTGGCCTGATAAAACGACATCGTTACCACCAAGTGTTTTTAATGCTTTTGCTACATTGTAAGCTTGTCCGCTAATGTCACTATTAACTCCAAAGAATGGATATTCGATAGGACAATAGAAGATAGGGAAAGAGTCAACATCGATGATGGTTTCGAAATTGACAACCCCGGAAACATAAATTATTTTGTTTTTCATTATAGAATTGTTCTCCTTTGAATTAATTATATTATGGAATTGAAAAATTAACATCAAAAATTTGTATAAAAATCGAAAAATTTTTTGCTTATTAAATTATTTATTTTTCTTTTAATTTATGTTATTTAAAAAGAAAATTTTTTTAAAAACCCTGCAAATCTCAACTATTTTTAATAAATAGTGGATTTTTAGTAATTTTAAGACTTCAGATTAACTATTAAAAAGAATCAAATCTTAGCTTCTATTTTTAATAGAGGAATATTAAGCGCTAAATTTAGGAACAATAATAACCAAAATAAGTATTATAAACTTAGCAAAAATACGAATTTAATTTTTACCAATTTTAGGAATTTATTTTACCAACTTTCATTTTAGTCTTTGGAGAATTAGAAATTGATTTTTACTTTGGCAGTAAAATTAGAAAATAAAAAATTTTTTAAAGTATTTGAAATTCGCTAAAAATAAATTATTAAGAAAATATATCTAAGGTAAAAATACAATTTATCAGATTTCATTTTGAAAATTAAAACGTAAATATTCACGTAAAAGCTGGCTATAATCTTATTAAAAATTAGTGTTTTTATATCAAAACTTTCGTTTGAAATTTAAAAACGAAAGCAATATTTCCTAAGAATTTTTAAAAAAATCTAAGAAATTTAAAATGAATTACAGAAATTGCTTTCGTTTACTTCAAAAATTCGTAAAAAATTTTTAAAAAATGTTTGACAACTAATTTTTTCCATGGTATAAATTAATCAGAGGAAGATATTAGGAACACCTAGTATCAACTGAACTGAAGAGACTCATAATCTAAACGCGATGTGAAGAGATGCTCGAAGAAGAATAATAATTAAAGAAGAAAAAAGAGTAAAAAAATGAGTCTCTTCTTTTTTTGCATAAAAAAGCTCAAAAAATACGATAAAAACTTTGTTTAATACGATTGAACAATATATAATCTTAATCGACTCGTGTGTCTAACCCATGACTTACCACACGTAAAATTTAACAGGGGAGGTTTTTCTTGATGGAAAATCAAAATTTTAAGGAGAGTAAACTACTTACTCGGTTCAAAAGAAATTTCACAACAAGTGTCATCGCTACAAATGGACTTATTGCATGTTTATATGCAGTAGTTACCATGGCTTGTGGGCCGCTTGCTTATGAATTTTCTCAATTTCGCTTCTCAGAAGCATTAAATTTATTGGTATTTTTTAACCCAACGTATACAGTAGGACTTACTCTAGGTTGTTTAATCGCAAATGCTGTTTCAACTGTTGGTCCGCTCGACATGATTTTTGGAACACTAGCAACCCTAATTAGTTGCTTAATGATGGTGTTTTTCTCAAAGATTTTTAAAAATTTATTTATTTCTTCGCTTTTTCCAAGCGTAATAAATGCGATTGTCGTACCTTTTACTATTTATTTATCTACTTTAGGCACATCGGATGTCATGAATTTAAACGAAATGTATTGGATCATGTTTGGTTGGGTATTCTTAGGCGAATTTGTTTGCATAACGTGTTTTGGCTATCCTTTAACGTTAATTTTAATGAAGAAATCAAAGGGATTTGCTAAATTAATAAATGCAACTAGAAATGTAGATTTTAAATGGTAGGTGAATATGGCTTGTGCAGATTTTAAATTAGAAATTAAACATGTTGATAAGAAAACTGGTGCTAGATATGGAGTGCTTCATACACCACATGGGGATGTCGAAACACCAATGTTCATGCCAGTAGGTACTTTAGCAACTGTAAAAACTCTTTCTCCAGAAGAAATTAAATCAATTGGTAGTGGAGTTATTTTAGCTAATACTTATCATTTGCACATTAGACCAGGTGAAGATATTGTAGCTAAAGCTGGTGGCGTTCATAAATTTATGAAATATGATGGTCCAATGCTTACAGATTCTGGCGGTTTCCAAGTATTTTCTTTAAGTGAAAAAAGAAAAATCAGTGAAGAAGGTGTTACTTTTAAAAATCATTTAAATGGCGATAAAATCTTCTTTTCTCCTGAAAAGGTTATTGAAATTGAAGAAAAA
Organism: uncultured Bacilli bacterium; assembly: GCA_944358755.1. GTDB lineage: Bacteria > Bacillota_I > Bacilli_A > RFN20 > CAG-826 > Onthovivens. The sequence continues at coordinate 7,615 of CALVRY010000015.1, read as the reverse complement.
ATCGGGGCGGATATTGCAATGTCTTTTGATGAATGCATCCCTTACCCAGCAAGCTATGAATATACCAAAAATTCTACTTTAAGAACTTTGAGATGGGCAAAAAGAGGACTTGATGCTCATAAAAGAGAAGATCAAGCTTTATTTGGAATTGTACAAGGTGGAAATTATCCAGATTTAAGAAAGATGGCAGCAGAAGAGCTCACTAAAATGAATTTTGATGGATATGCAATTGGCGGAACTTCAATTGGCGAACCAAAAGATGTTTGCTTCAATATGATTGATATGGCTATCAAATATCTCCCTGAAGATAAACCAAGATATTTAATGGGCGTCGGCAGTTTAGATTATATTCTTGAAGGAATCGCAAAAGGAATAGACATGATGGATTGCGTTTTACCTACTAGAATTGCTCGACACGGTACACTTATGACTCATGCAGGAAGAGTAAATATTAAAAACGAGAAATATAAAGAAGATTTTACACCTCTTGATCCAGAGTGCGATTGCTATACATGTAAAAATTTCACCAAGGCTTATTTAAGACATCTTTATGTTTGTGGAGAACAATTTGGCGCAAGATTACTTTCAATTCACAATTTGAGATTTTTGATTTCAATTGTTGAAGGAGCAAGAGAAGCGATTAAAGAAGATAGATTTGAAGAATACAAAAATGAAATTCTTCAAAAATATGGGGATTCTAGAGGTTTTTAGATAAAATAGAAGGTTTAATATGGATATAAATTTATTTGATTATTATTTGCCAGAAGAGCTCATTGCACAAGAGCCAAGTCAAATTCGTGATGAGTGCCGTTTAATGATTGTTAATAAAACTAAGAAAACTTATGAAGATCATATTTTTAAGGATATCTTTGATTATTTAAATGAAGGCGATGTTTTAGTTAGAAATAATACGAAAGTTATTCCTGCTCGTTTATTTGCTGTTAAAGATAAAACTGGAGCTCATGTTGAGGTCTTACTTTTAAAAGATAAAGGCAATGATACCTGGGAATGTTTATGTGGAAATGCTAAAGCTATTAAAGTAGGCACAATTTTGCATTTTAAAGATGATGAATTAATTGGTGAATGTCTAGAAGTAAAAGATGAAGGCATTAGACTTGTTAAATTTACTTATAAAGGTATATTTTTAGAAGTTTTAGATCGAATTGGCACAATGCCACTTCCTCCTTACATCCATAAAGCGTGTAAAAATAACGATGATTATCAAACAGTTTACGCAAAAGTTGAAGGAAGTGCTGCTGCACCAACTGCTGGATTTCATTTTACTGAAGAGCTTTTAGATCGACTTGTTAAAAAGGGTGTAAAAATTGTTGATATCACTTTAAACATTGGACTAGGCACTTTTAGGCCAGTAAAAGTTCAAGATACAAAAGATCATGTGATGCATTCTGAAACTTATGAAGTAAGTGAAGAAGCAGCTAGCGAATTAAATCTTGCTAAAAAAGAAGGTAGAAGAATTATTGCGGTAGGCACAACAGCAGTTAGAACTTTAGAAGCTAACTTTAATAAATTTAACGAATTTAAAGCTGAAAAAAGTGCTACAAATATCTTTATTTCTCCAGGTTATGAATATAAAGCTATTGATTGCTTAATCACTAATTTCCATTTGCCTAAATCAACACTTGTAATGCTTGTTAGTGCTTTTATGGGAAGAGAATTCACCCTTGAATGTTATAAACACGCTGTTGAAGAAAAATATCGCTTTTTCTCTTTTGGCGATTCGATGTTTGTTTATTAATTTTTAATTGTATTTTGGCCTTTATGTTCGATTGAAACCCAAACTTTTCTTTTCTTTGGGTGAATGAATCCATCAATCCAAGCAAGTAACCAATCAGCCCAGAAAATAAAGCCAAGTAGAACTGATAGAACTTTTAACTTTTTAGAAACTTTAAAGTTTTTACCAGCAAATATAAGTTCGATTAAGCAAGCAAAATCACAAATTAGAAGCATTAATAAAACATCAACTGCAATAAATGGAGCATACATAAAAATATAAGTTGCTTGAAGTGTAACACTAAAATGAATTAAAAATCCGATTAATACCACAAGATGAGCAACAACAGACCATTCAGAAAATTGGAAAAGATTAATTGCATGGAAAAATTCCCATTTTCCTAGAGCTGGAGTTTTGCGATAAAGTGGTTTTTTATTTGTTGCTAAATCTAAAATTCCACGAGTCATAAAACCCCGAACCCATCTTACGTGTTGGTTGTGAAGTGTTTTTAAATCGGTTGGTTGTTCATCATAATATATTGCATTTGGATTATATCCCATGCGTATACCGTTGATGTAAGAATAACGTGTTAAGTCAACATCTTCAGTAAGTCCTGTCCAAATCCAAGTTCCGGCATCCTCGACAATTTTTTTATCAATAAAATAGCCAGTTCCGGAAATCATTACTTTTTCATAGAGAATCGATCTCCCTTTATTTACAAACATTGATTGAAACGCAAAAAGTAGAGCAGCAGTAGCTGAAATATAATTTGTATTAGCGTTTGTCGCTTCTCTTAAGCCAACCCCGATTTCATAACCCATATTTTTAAGTTGATTAAGTTGGTATAAATAAGGTGGCGTTAAAATGTTATCGGCATCAAAAATAACAAGAGAATCATATTCAATTCCTTGTTCTTTTAAAAATTCGTAAGCTTCTTGGAGAGCAAACCCTTTTCTGCGTCTGTTTTCTAGATTTGTTCTAACAAAATATTTATATCCATATTCAAGCGCAATCTTATTGCTTGGATCATCTTCACTTTCAGTGATGACATAAACATCAAATTTATCTTGGTCGTAAGTTTGACCTTTTAAAGAATTTAAGATATTTCTTATGACTTTCGATTCATTTCTTGCAGGAATAAGAACGATAAATTTATAAAAAATACTTGGATTTGGTAGAGATTTTGGTTTTTTTAGATAGACTTTTACAAATTTCAGATAATACCAATTACAAAAAAGAACTAGAATTAAAAGTCCTAATAATCCTAAATATGTCCAACCCAAAATTTGTTCGTAATTCATATCTAAACCTATTTTATAGCATGTTTAAGGCAATTTAAAGTGATATTCTAGTCTTTCTTTGATATAATTTATAAGAAATTAAGGGAAGTTCAGAAAAAGAAGGGTATGGAAGTAAAAGTTTCAGTAATTGTTCCGATTCATAATGTCTCAAAATATTTAGAAAAATGTTTAAAAACCTTGCAAAATCAAGATAATTTTCAAGATTTTGAAGTTTTAATGATGCTTGATAATCCCACAAAAGAAGATGAAGAAATTGCTGATTTATTTTTAGCTGACATACGATTTAAAAAGAAAGTTGTTGATTTTAAAGATCAGGGACTAGTTAGGAATTATGGCGTAAAAGAAGCACTTGGGGAATATGTTTGTTTTGTTGATGGCGATGATTATGTAGAAAATAAGTTTTTGTTTAACCTTTATTCAAGAGCAAAAGAAACAAATGCCGATATAGTTGTAAGCAATTATTATCTTGAGAAAAAAGGAAGAAAAATCAAAGCTTTCATCAAAATAAAAGATTGGTGGAATTTTAAAGATAATTTAATCTATGCTAAAAAAATAGTAGGAGACATTAGAATTAGAGGATATACATGGAATAAAATTTATCGTCGTGAATTTTTAATAGAAAATAATATCAACTCTGTTCCTGTTAAACATTTTGTTGAAGATGTTTGTTTTAATTATCTTTGTTTTTTGAAAGCGAAGAAGATCGCTTTTACATCAACTTATAATTATGTTTATGTTTTTAGAGAAAATTCTTCCTTGCATTTTGATCCTTTTACCTTTACAAAAAAATATTTAAATACTCTTGCCTTGCTCAGATTTTATTCTGTTGAAAATAGCATCAAAGAAACAACAAATATTTGGTTTTTTACAAAGAAAATTATGCTTTTAGTACACGGACTTCAAAATCTTAAATATTTAAAAGAGAGTTATTTTAAATATGCAGCAAGAGTAATTAAAGAAATTAATAAAATTAATAAATGTGATTTAAATAAATATTTAACAAATGATGAATTTAGAAGTGCTTATAACTCTTTTAATTTTGACGCTGGGGGATTAAAAAATAGGATATTTTGGTTTTTGGAACAACTTGAATTCCTTGGAGGCACTGAAACCGCGACTATTTCAATTGCAAATTTATTATCAGAATATTACAACCTAACTTTTGTAGTAACAGGTAATGAAATCGAAAATCTTAAATATAATATTTCTAAAAACATCAAAATTATATATTTAAACAATAATTTAAATACAAAAGTTGATGAAAAAATGTTAAAAGCACGGAAAAATAAGAAATATTTAAAAGCAATAGGCATTGCTTTAAGATATTTTTATTTCACTATTTTAGGCAAGTTTAAATATCGTAAACAAGTTTTAAAAAATACTAATTTATATGATATTTTAATTGCCAGTAGTCCTGATAATTATCAAATCATGCCTCGAAAAAGAAGATTTATTTTTCACTATCATTTCAATTCAAAATACTTTTTATCTTTTACAGAAAGAAGTCTTTCCTATACTTATCACAAGCCTAATTATTATGTATTTTTAAGTAAATTAATTAGAGATGATATTGGTTTAAAATTACCAAAAATCCTGCAAAACTCGACTTTTATTGAAAATATGATTAAATTACAACCACATTATTATGATGAATATTTTGGTAATAAATTTGTTTTTGTTGGTCGATATGCTGATCAAAAGAATCCATTATTTTTAATTGAAGTAGCAAAAATATTAAAAGATAAAGGTTTAGATTTTAGATTTGATTTTTATGGCTCTGGAAAGCTCAAAAAACATCTTGAAAACAATGTCAAAAAGTACAACTTATCTGATTTAGTATTTATTAATAATGAAGAAAAAGATGTAGTAAAAATATTTAGCAGCAAAGACCTCTTATTGATGTCGAGCAATTTTGAAGGTATGCCTCTTGTAATTAATGAAGCGAATTCACAAAGTGTACCAGTTATTACTACAAATTTTGGCGATTCTACTTATGATGCTGTTCCAGAAAATTGCGGAATTATTGTTGAAAATAGAGATCCAGAAACATATGCAAATAAGTTAATCGAACTTATAAACAATAAAGAAAGATTAAAAGAATACAAAAAGAATGCTTATAATAATGCTATGAAATATTCTAAAGATGTAATTCTTAAAAAATGGCTTGAATTTTTAGATTTTTATCAAAAGAATATTAATTGTTAGCTATGGATTATAACGAATTATTTTATAAAGAATTCAGAGAAATTAAAAAAATAGATAAAAAACCTAAATTGTTACTACATGTTTGTTGTGGTGCTTGCTCAATTTATCCTTTAATTTATTTAACATACCTTTTTGATATCACAATTTTGTTTACAAATTCAAATATTTATCCAAAAGAAGAATTTGATAGGCGACTATACGCAGTTAAAAAGCATGTTAAATTTGTTGAAAAGACATTTAATACAAATATCAATATTATCGAAGATAACTATGATTATGACATGTTTAAAGAAAGTTTAATTCCTTTCAAAGACCAAAAAGAAGGTGAAGAAAGATGCAAAATTTGTATTGCTAAACGTATGAAAAGATTATTTTATTATGCTTCTAATTTAGACTTTAAATATGTTTCTACAATAATGAGCATTTCACGAAACAAGAATGCTGAATATCTTTCACGCTGCGGAGAGAGAATTGAAAAAGAATTCAAAGATATAAAATTTATTCATTTTGATTTTAAAAAGAATGGTGGTCAAGACATTGGTGTTGAACTAGGAAAAGAAGAAGATATTTATAGACAAGATTATTGCGGATGTGAATTCTCTTTTCACTAAAAACCCTGCAAAACTCAACTATTTTTCTTTTTAACTACTAAAAATCAACTGAAAATTAACTAATTTTTAACTTGCTTTTTATACTTTAAGATTAGACAATTTTAATATGAAAAAGTTAAAAATAAACATGTATGCCGGCGGTTTAAATATTGAAGGTCAAGGAGTCGGCGCAAATTTCTTTGAGCAAGTTGACCTAGTAAAACGTATTGAATCTTTAGACATCACAATTAATGGCAAAAACCCTAAAAAGTTTGATATCAATCATTTCCACACGGTTAATCCAAGTTTCTTTTTCAAATTTAAGAAAAAGAAAATTAATGTCTGTTACGTACATTTTATTCCAGAGAAAAATGATGGAAGCTTAAAAATGCCAGGGTGGATGTTTGCTCCATACAAATGGTATGTTCTTAAATTTTATAAGAAAGCTGATGAAGTAATTGTTGTTAATCCATATTTTATAAAGGATTTATTGAATATTGGTATTCCAAGAGAAAAGATCACATACATCCCAAATTATGTTAGTAGTGAAAAATTTCATCCTCTAGAAAGCAATAAGATTACTGAAATTAAAAAGGAATTTAACATTCCTCAAGACAAATTTGTTGTTTTAGGTGTTGGACAAACTCAAACTAGAAAAGGAGTAATTGATTTTGCGGAAGTTGCAAAAAAGAATCCTGATATCTATTTTGTTTGGGCAGGCGGCTTCTCTTTTGGCAAAATTACTTCAGGCTATAACGAAATTAAAGCAATTATGGATAATCCACCAAGCAACTTAAAATTTTTAGGAATTATCCCTAGAAAACGTATGAACGATATATTTAATGTTGCTGATATGCTTTTCTTACCATCATACCAAGAGCTTTTCCCAATGACCTTGCTTGAATGCATCAATGTTGAAAAACCATTCCTTGTAAGAGATTTGGATTTATATAAAGATATTTTCCTATCTGATTACCTTGTTGGTACAAATAATGATGAATTTTCTGAGCTAATTAACAAGATTAAGGACGATGAAAACTTCAGAAAAAAGATTATAAATAACTCAATTGAAATCAAAAATTTCTATAGTGAAGAGCATGTAAAAAAACTTTGGGAACAATATTACTTTAAAATTTACGAGAAATATCCTCAAAAACACTAGTTTTTTAAAAAAAGTCCCATAATTTTAAATATTCCTAGGAAAAATGTTAAAAAAGTAGTACTTTTTGCAAAATTTCCTAGGTTTTTTATTTGCGTATTTTTGCATTTTTAAACCAAAAATTTGCACCAAAAAAAGCATAAAAATTAGCTCAAAAAAATTTAAAATTTGTTGTTGACTTTACTTATTACTATGTAATATACTTTTATGGCTTACGGAAACGTGATGAAATGCGAGATTGCTGATACACCCATAAGCGTTGTCATGATGATGTATCAGGTAACTCGTAATTGAGCCTTCGGTAAGTTATGTAGTCGAAAGGAGTATGAATTCATGGCAAAAGTAAAAAAGATTAGAGTTCGTTTACAAGCTTATGATCACAAAGTTCTCGATATGAGCGTTTCAAAGATTGTAAATGCAATTACTAAAACAGGTGCAACTGTAGTCGGACCTATTCCACTTCCAACGGAAAAACAAGTCTACACAATCTTAAGAGCTGTTCATAAGTACAAAGATTCCCGTGAACAATTCGAAATTAGAACACACAAGAGAATTATCGATATCGTTAATCCAAACAGCGATACAATTGATGCTTTAAGAAGATTAGACCTTCCAAGCGGAGTTGATA
>CALVRY010000014.1 GCA_944358755.1 uncultured Bacilli bacterium | reverse complement strand
CTGGTGACGATGACGCAGTGGACACACCTCTTCCCATCCCGAACAGAGAAGTTAAGCACTGCAGTGGTGAAGGTAGCCTTTGGCAAGAATAACACGTCGCCGGGCTTTTTTTGTTGAAATAAGTAGACTTTTTTGTGCAAATTACGACTTGTTTTCTTCCGTGAAAACTTTTCAATTTTCGTGAAAACTTAAATTTAATGAATTTTTGCGGGTTTTTATGGATATTTTCTAGCCATATTAATGTTTATGTTAGTACTTTATTATGGTATAATAATTGCACATTTTAGGAATAAGTTTATGGAAAAGAGTGCAGAAAAAAGTATTAAAATTTCACTAAGTGTGAAAGACGTTGCAAATTTAGTTGGTGAAACATGTTCTGAATGTTATGGAGTTGTTGGTTTGACGAACTCAAAATCAATTAAAGAAAAATTGATTATTTTAAAGAAAGAAAATTTTGTTGAAGGCGTAAACGTTACTCGTGATAAAGATAAATTTAACGTTGATGTTCATTTAATTTGCGCTTATGGAATAAAAGTTACTGAAATCGTTAATGAAGTTAGCAAAAGAATTGGCTATGTTTTAACCAAGAAATATGGAGAACTATTTTCTAAAATAAATGTCTACGTTGAAGAACTACGCGATCTTTAATCGTTTTTATGAGGATTTAATATGAAATTTATTGATGGTAAAATTTTCAAAATGATGGTTATAAGTGCTTCAAATAACCTTTATAACCATTATCCTGAAGTTGATGCATTAAATGTTTTCCCTGTACCTGACGGTGATACTGGTATGAATATGAATCTCACAATGACTAGTGGTATGAAAGAAGTCGCAAATCGTAGTGATGATAATCTTTACGATATTGCTAAAATTTTCTCTCGCGGTTTACTTATGGGCGCAAGAGGGAATAGTGGCGTTATCACAAGTCAAATTTTTAGAGGTTTTTCTGAAAGTTTAGTAAATAAAACAAAAATTGATGCTGTTGGACTTGCTGAAGCTTTCGATAATGGTCGTAAAGTTGCTTATAAAGCGGTTTTAAAACCAGTTGAAGGTACAATTTTAACAGTTATTAGAGAATCAAGTGCTAAACTTTTAGATAGTGTTGACTCTAAAACCACAATTGAAGAAGCTTTCGAAATTTTACTTGCTGAAGCTAACGCTTCACTTGATCGTACTCCAAACCTTTTACCAGTTTTAAAAGAAGTTGGTGTTGTTGATAGTGGTGGCGCTGGTCTTATTAAAATTTTAGAAGGTATGCAAAGTGCTGTAACGGGTTACGTTATCAATCGTCATGAAGCTGAAGCAGTAAATGCAAGTGGCCAAGCTCAAGTTGCAGCTAGTGAAGAAAACGAAGAATTTGGCTATTGCACTGAATTTATTTTACGTTTAGGTCCAGTCGACACTAAAAAACCATTCAATAAAAATAGATTTACTAGTGTTTTAAATGCACATGGTAATTCTCTTGTTGTTGTTCAAGATGAAGATTTAGTTAAAGTTCACGTTCATACATTAAAACCAGGTGATATTTTTAACTACGCTCAACAATTTGGTGAATTCGTTAAATTAAAATGTGAAAACATGACTGAACAACATAACGAAATTTTATTTAATGAAAAGAGTGGAAATGGACTACATATGGCGGCTAGTGAATTAAATAAAGCTCCACTTGCTGCACCAAAAGAAGCTGAACCACAAAAGGAATATGCAATTATTGCTACATCAAGTGGCAAAGGTATTGATGAATTATTTAATGAAGTTGGCGTTGATTATATTGTAAGTGGTGGTCAAACCATGAATCCTTCAACTAATGATTTTTTAACTGCAGTTGAAAAAGCTAACGCCAAAAATATCTATATCTTACCAAATAATGGCAACATTATAATGGCGGCAAATCAAGTTAAAGATGTTGTAAAAGATAAATCAAATGTTGTTGTTATTCCTAGTAAAACAATTATGCAAGGCGTTGTTGCTGCAATGAATTTTAATCCAGATTTATCAATTAAAGATAACGAAAAAGTAATGAATGAATCACTTTCTTCAGTTAAATCTGGTCAAGTTACTTTTGCAATTAAAGATACAGAAATTAATGGCATTAAAGTTAAAAAAGATGAATTTATGGCTATCTTAAATAGCAAAGATATTCTTTCATCACACAAAAATAAATTTGATGCTTTAAAAGTTTTACTTAAGAACATGGTTGATGAAGATAGTTCAGTTATTACTGTTTTACTTGGTCAAGATGTTGCGAGTGAAAAAGATAAAGAAAAAGTTGAGAAATATATTGAAAAAGAATTCAAAGAATGCGATGCAGATGTAAGAATCGGAGATCAACCGGTTTATTCATTTATCGTTGGAGTTGAATAAAATCCCTGCAAAACGGGGATTTTTCCTTTAAAAAGGAGTGATTATGAAATTTGTAATTGATATGATGGGTGGCGATAATGGAGTTAAAGCTACCATTTCTGGCACAAAAGAATTTATTAAAAGACATAAAGATGTTGAACTATTTTTAGTTGGCAATTTAGATGATTTAAGCGAATTTAAAAATATGCCAAATATTACGCTTGTTGAATCTAAATCTGTTTTAAAAATGGATGTTGATCCACTAAGTGCATTAAAAGACAAAGATTCAAGCTTAATGGTCGCTATCAAAACTTATCTTGACAACAAATGTGATGCTTTAATTAGTGCGGGAAGTACCGGCGCTTTATTATCGGCTTCTATTTTTAAAATTAAGAGAATTGAAGGCATTACTCGTCCTTGTTTAATTACATCTTTCCCAACTGTTAAAAAGAATAAAAAATTTGTTGTTTGCGATCTTGGTGCAAACAATTCAAATACAAAAGAAGAACTCGTTCAATTTGCAATTATGGGTTCAATTTATTATTCAATTGTATATCATGCTGTTAATCCAAGTGTTTATTTATTATCAAATGGCACTGAAGAAGAAAAAGGCTCTCCACTTAATAAAGAAGCTTATCCACTTTTAAAAGAGTGTAAATCAATCAATTTTAAAGGTAATATTGAAGGAAGAGATCCTCTTTTTGGCGATATTGATGTTCTTGTTACTGATGGCTACACAGGAAATATTTTCCTTAAATCAGTTGAAGGCACAGCAAAAGCTATGTCACGCATGATAAAAGAAGCTTTCAAAAAGAACATTTTAACGATGATAGGCTATCTTTTCTCAAAAAGCGGCGTAAACGAAATCAAAGAAAGAATGGATTACAAAAATGTTGGTGGAGCCTTACTTATGGGTGTAAATGGCGTCGTCATTAAGGCACATGGTAGTAGCGATACAAAATCATTTTTAAGCGCACTTGAAAATGGATATAAACTTGTTAGCGTTAATATTGTTGAAAAATTCAAAGAGGAACTTTCGAAGTGAAAACAATCGATGAGTTTTTAGAAAAATTTCATATTGAAACAAATCGTAAAGATTTGTACGAGATGGCTTTTACCCACTCTTCTTTTAATAGTGATGCTAAAACTCATCATCATGACTATGAGCGTTTAGAATTTATGGGTGATAGCGTACTTGGATTTGTTATCGCTTCAATGCTTTTTAATGAACATCCAGATATGCTTGAAGGAGCTCTCACAAAAGCAAAAAGTTTCCTTGTTCAAAGTGAATACCTTGCAAAACTTGCACGAAAAATTGGATATCCAGAATTTATTAGAGCTGGTAAAAGTCTTTCTACTCAAGAAGTTATGAACAATCAATCGATTCTAGAAGACGTTTTTGAAGCAGTAATTGGTGCGGTTTATCTTGATAAAGGAATCGAGTTTGCTCGTAAATTTATCGAAAATATTTATCAAGATGATGTCAAAAATTTTACTTTAGAAGAAGTAAAAGATTATAAATCAATTCTTCAAGAAGCAATGCAAGCTGAATATCGTGAATCAGTAAATTACAAAATAGTTTTTGAAAAAGGGCCACCTCATAATCGAACATTTTTCGCGGAAGTTCGTTTTAATGGAATAGTTTTAGGTCGAGGCGAAGGTAGAAGCAAAAAAATAGCTGAACAAGAAGCCGCAAAAGATGCATTAAATAAAAAAGCAGTTTTATAAAAAGGATATTTATGGGTTTATTTAAATTTTTAAAAGAAAAATTTTCTAAAAAAACTAGTGAAACTCAAGAAATAAAAGTCGAAACAAAAGAAGAGAAAAAAGAAAAAGAATCACTCGAAAAATACGATAAAGGTCTTGAGAAATCACGTAAAAATTTTTCAAATAAGCTTGAAGAATTAGCAAAAAGATATAAAAACGCTAATCAAGATTATTTTGAAGAACTTGAAGAAATCTTAATTGAAGCCGATTGTGGTGTCTCTTTTACTATTAATACAATTGAAAATTTGCTCGAATATACCAAAGAAAAAAATATCGATAATCCTAAAGAAATTAACGAACTTTTAGTTGATAGAATGTTCTTAAATTACCTTAAAGAAGGTGAAGATATTAAAAACGAACTTACTTTTGACCATAAACCTGTTATTTTGCTTATGACAGGTGTAAATGGGGTTGGAAAAACAACAACAATTGCTAAACTTGCAAAAAGATATATTAATCAAGGCAAAAAAGTAATGCTTGTTGCTGCCGATACTTTTAGAGCTGGCGCAAAAGAACAACTTACGATTTGGGCAGATCGTTTATCTATTCCAATTGTTACTGGAAATGATAACGAAGATCCTGCAAGTGTTGCTTATAAAGGTACAAAAAAAGGTATTGATGAATGTTTTGATTTAGTTATTGTTGATACAGCTGGAAGACTTCAAAATAAAAAGAATTTAATGGAAGAATTACGTAAAATTTATAACGTAGTTACAAAATTAAGTGGAATAAATCCTGAATGTTTCTTGGTAATTGATGCGACAACTGGTCAAAATGGTGTTTTACAAGCAAAAGCTTTTAAAGAATTAATAAATATTACAGGTATTGTAATTACGAAAATGGATGGTACTTCTAAAGGCGGCATTATACTTGCTATTAGAGAAGAACTTGGTATTCCTGTCAGATTTATCGGACTTGGCGAAAAAGATTCTGATTTAGAAGAATTCGATTTAGATAAATATTTATATGGACTCTGTTCTAGCTTGATTAAAGATGAATGATTTAGAAAAAGTTAACGAAATAAACATTTTGTTTGATTTATATAAAAATTTACTAACTGATAAGCAAAAGATAATTATGGAGAAATATTATTCTTTTAATTTATCTTTGAAGGAAATTAGTGAAGATTTAGATATTTCTCGTAGTGCAGTTTTGGATACAATTGAGCACGCAACAAAAAAACTATACGAATTTGATAAAAAATTGTTACTCCGTGAAAAGAAATCAAAAATCGTGAAAACTTTTAGAGAGTTAGAAATTCCAGATGAAATTAAAGAAAAAATTATTAATGAGGTGATTTATGGCATTTGAAGCTTTAACAGAAAAATTTTCAAAAGTTATTAAAAAAATAAAAGGCGAGTCGAATTTAACCGAAAAAAACATGGATGAAATGCTTAAAGAAGTGCGTATTGCTCTTCTTGAGGCTGATGTTAACTATAAAGTCGTAAAAGACTTTGTTAATAATGTAAAAGAAAAAGCACTTGGCGAAAAAGTTTTTGATAAATTAAACCCAAGTGAAATGGTTGTCAAAATTGTTCGTGATGAGCTTGTTAATCTTTTAGGTAGTGATAGTTGTGAACTTGTTTATAACAAGAATAAGCCAACAATTATTTTGCTTGTTGGTTTACAAGGTAGTGGTAAAACAACAACCGCTGGTAAACTTGCTTTATTGATGAAGTCTAAACTTAATAAGAAAGTTTTACTTGCCGCTTGTGACGTTTATCGTCCAGCTGCTATTGACCAACTTGATCAAATCGCTAAACAAATTAATGTTCCATTAATCAATATGGGTACAAATGTAAATCCAGTTGATATTGCATTAAAAGCAAAAGAAGAAGCATACAACGACCATTATGATGTTTTAATTATCGATACTGCTGGTCGTTTACAAATTGATGAAACTTTAATGACTGAACTTAAAAACATTAAAGGCAAAGTAAATCCAGATGAAATTCTTCTTTTAACTGATGCCATGGCTGGACAAGATTCAGTCAATGTTGCTAAGAAGTTTAATGAAGATTTAAAACTTACTGGTGCAATCATGTCCAAGATGGATGGTGATTCTAGAGGTGGTGCTGCTTTATCGATTGCTCACGTTACTGGAGTTCCAATTAAATTTATTGGCACTGGTGAAAAATTATCTGATCTTGATATTTTCCATCCAGATAGAATGGCTGAAAGAATTCTTGGAATGGGTGATGTTTTAACGCTTATTGATAAAGTAAGTGAAAACATCGATGAAAAAGAAGCTAAAAAGAGTGTAAAAAAGATGGTTGAAGGAAACTTCACTCTTGATGATATGCTTAAACAAATGAAACAAGTTCAAAAGTTAGGTTCACTTGGTGGACTTTTAAAACTTATTCCTGGTATGCCAAAAATTAATGATGCTCAACTTGGTGCAGCAGAAAAAGAAATGAAAAATTTTGAAGTCATCATTAACTCAATGACACCTGAAGAAAGAGCACATCCAGAAATTTTGAAAAATTCTAGAAAAGTTAGAATAGCAAACGGTAGCGGAAAAACCAACGCCGATGTTAATAAAGTACTTAAAAAGTATGATCAAATGAAACTTATGATGAAACAAATGAAGGGCAAGAATGGAAAATTCAACATGCCTAATATGAGTGGATTTGGTGGTAAATTTCCTTATTAATTTTTAAAATATTTGAGATTTGCAAGGTTTTTAAGTAAATTAGTAGGTTTTTAGTACATAAAAATATACTAGAAAATTACTGATTATTTACTTTTAAATCCTTTTTTAATTGCTTCAGTTTCCCAAGAGCCGGTTTCTTTATTATCTATTTCTTGTAAGAGTTTTTTATCTTGTTTGGTTAATTCGATTCGAACAAAAAGATCTTGTCTTAATTCTCTAGTTAGTTTTAAAGCTTGTTTTTTTCTCCATTTTTTAACTGCTTCATGATTTCCAGAGTAAAGAATTTCTGGCACTTTTTGTCCATTAAATTCATATGGTTCGGTATATTGTGGATATTCAAGTAAGTTATTATCAAAGCTTTCTTCAGAAATACTTTCTTTTGTAATGACTCCATCAATTAAACGGGAAATAGAATCAACAATGCACATCGCAGCAGGTTCTCCACCTGTTAAAATATAGTCACCAATTGAAATAATCTCATCAAAATATGAGTATACTCGTTCATCAAAACCTTCGTAATGACCACATAAAATAAGAATATCATTGTATTTTTGTGAAAGTTCAATTGCTACTGATTGTTTAAATGTTCTTCCTCTTGGAGAAAGTAATATTTTATGAGTAGTAGAGGTTGAATTTTCATTTAATGCATCAATAATTGGTTGGCATTTCATGATAAGTCCTGCACCTCCTCCAATTGGAGGCGTATCAACTCGATGATATTTGTCTTTTGTATAATCTCTAATATTTACTAATTTTACTTCGATTAATTTTTCTCCAATCGCTCTTTTTAAAATTGAAGACGCAAAAAAAGAAGAAAACATTTCTGGAAATAAAGTTAAAATTGTAAATTTCATTAATCAGTTAAACCTTCTATTAAATGAATTTTTATATAGCCTTGTTCAAGGTTAATTTCTTTAACAAAAAAATCATTAAATGGAATAAAAAAGTGGCCTTTTGCAGAGTTTTTCAAAATTTTAAGCGTAATTTGAGCAGGAAATTCTTCGACTGAAGTGACCGTTCCAAGTTCTTTTTCTTCTTCGCTCATTATTTTTAACCCAATCAAATCATCGTAATAATATTCATCTTTTGAAAGGAGCTTGGTATCTTTTAAAGCAAAAAGTTCTTTTCCAATTAAAAAAGAAATTTGGTTGATATCGTTATATTCTTTAAAAGATAAGCTATCAATATTTCCGCCTTTAAATGAATGAGTAGTGATAGTTAAAGGAACGTATTCGTCACCATTTTTATAATAAAGTTTATTCCCTTTTTTATATCTAATGTCAGAAAAAGTGGAATAAGTGTAAACTTTCATCTCGCCTTTTAAGCCGATTGTTTTTAAAACTTTACAAACTAATAAATATTTATCCATAAATTAGACATAAAAAAGGGAGGAGATTATTCTCCTTCCTTATTTTCCTCACCTTCTAAAGATTCAAACTTAATAAAAGTTTTCTTGTTTTCAAGTTTACCAGCGATTGAAACGACTTCTCTAATAGCGTTTGCAATGCAACCTTTTTTACCAATTAAACGAGCGATGTCGTTACTTGGTGCACAGATTAAGAAGGTTAAATCATCTTTTTTTGTTTCACTTGGGATTTCTCTAATAAGAATTGCTTCTGGATCAGAGACAAACGAATCAACAATAGTATGAATTAATTTTTTATAATCCATTTTTATTTAGCCTCTTTTACTGGTGATTTTGTTGAGACGACTTTACTTTTTTTAACAGCTGTTTTTGCTTTTTCAGCTTTAGCTTTTTCAATTAATCCTTTTGAAGCAAGAATTGCTTTAATTGTATCGGAATATTGAGCACCACTGACGAGCCATTTGATTGTGAGTTCTTCATTTAAATTTGCACTTGCAAGACCTTTGAGTGGGTCATATGTGCCTAAATTTTCAAGATATCTACCATCTCTTGTGTATCTACTATCAGCAACAACGATTCTATAAAAAGGTAAGTGTTGTCTTCCTTCTCTTGCTAATCTAATCTTAACTGCCATAATCTTTTTCTCCTTTGCTCGAATATAATATGTTAAGTAAAATTGCTTGTCAAGTAAAATTACTTGACAGAAAAAATATTTTTTATGTTGATTATTTTTTGTTTAATTGGTATTATTTACGAGCGCGTAAGGCGATACGGATGTTCCAATGTAAATAGTCACTTTATAAGAACACCAAGAGAACGAATTTAGAGGAGGAAAAAGAGATGAATACAAATTTAATTAATGAAGTTAATAAAACTCAATTAAGAACTGATTTTCCTTTCTTCAAAGCAGGCGATACAGTCAGAGTCAACGTTAGAATCGTTGAAGGCGGCAAAACAAGAATCCAAGCTTTTGAAGGTGTAGTTATTGCTCGTAGAGGACATGGCGTTAGCGAAACATTCATGGTTCGTAAAATGTCAGATAGAATCGGTGTTGAAAGAGTATTTGGCGTCCATTCACCAAACGTTGTTAGCGTCGACGTCTTAAAAATTGGTAGAGTTAGAAGAAGCAAGATTTTCTACTTACGTGAGAGAAGCGGTAAATCTGCTAGAATTAAAGAAGTTTTAAAGAAATAAGTTAAATAAATTAGAAATATTAGTGACTAGAACGGTGTGGAAAAATCCATGCCGTTTTTTTATAATTTTAGGCGTATGGAATATAATTCAGCTAAAAATATACATTGGTTTCCAGGACATATGAAAAAAGCATATGTTAGGATTGAGGAGCAAGTAAAATTCATTGATTATGTAATTATTGTTTTAGATGCTCGTGCTCCTTTAGTGAGTTCAAATGATTATCTTGTTAAATTGTTTGCAGGTAAACCTCGTATTTATATTTTAAATAAAGAAGATTTAGCTGATCCAGTAACCACTCAAGAATGGATGAAATATTATAACCAAGAATATACTAGATGTATTTCTTTAAAATACACAAGTAACTTAAAGAAAATAATTGAAGACCATTTAACTTATTTAACTGAAGAAAAACGACTTAAAAATCTTAAAAAAGGTATTAAAAATTCTATTTTTAGAGGAGTAGTTGTTGGCTATCCTAATGTGGGTAAATCAACAATTATTAATAAATTAATCGGATCAAGAAAACTTGAAGTAGCTAATCGTCCAGGAGTCACACGTAACGTTAACTGGGTGAAAATTTCAAAAAATTACTTCTTGATGGATACGCCAGGCATTACCACTCCACGTTTTGAAAGAGAAGAAGATTCAATTAAGCTCGCTTTAATTGGCTCAATTAGACAAGACATTTTGCCTTTTGAAAAAATAATTAATTACGCACTTAATTTCTTAAAAGAATATTATCCTCAAGATTTATTAAATTATCTTAGAGAATATATTCCACCTGAAAAAGCAAAAGAACTTAATAACGTTGATATAATTAATCGAATCGCTGAAAAATTTATTCCACTTTTACCAAATGGAAAACTCGATCGAGAAAAAGCTCAAACTAAATTTTTAAATGATTTAAAAAATGGAGTTATTACTAGACTCTGTTTTGATCGACCTGAATAATATGTTAACTTTTGATCAAACTTTTTATAAAGATGGTGTTGAATATATAGTTGGCGTTGACGAAGCAGGGCGCGGACCTCTTTGTGGACCAGTTGTTGCGGCTTGTTGCATACTTCCAAAAGACTATTTTAATGAGCACATCAATGATTCAAAAAAGTTAAATAGTAAAAAAAGAGATGAGGTTTACGAGGAAATTATTCAAAACTCACTTGATTTTGGCGTTGGGATTGTTGATTCGAAGCGCATTGATGAAATCAATATTTATGAAGCAACTAAAGAAGCGATGCATCTTGCAATTTCTTCTTTAAAACATAAATACGACCTTATTCTTACTGATGCAATGAAACTAGAAAATGAGAAAGTCGCAGTTGTGCCTATTATTAAAGGTGACGCAAAATGTGAATGCATTGCTGCAGCTAGTATCATTGCAAAAGTTACTCGAGATAGAATGCTTTTAGAATTTGATAAAAAATATCCAGAATATGATTTTAAATCTCATAAAGGCTATGGCACAAAAAGACACATTGAGGCGATTAAAAAATATGGTGTCATTAAAAATTTCCATCGCTACAGCTATGAACCAATAAAATCTTTACTAAAAAATAAAGAAATTAAAGAAAGATAAAAAATTTTTTAACTTTTTTCGAATTAATCTCCTTCGTAATAAGTGAAAGGAGATTTTTTATTTATGGCATGTAGTGCAAAAGATGTTTTAGGAGCACTTTCATTCAAACATGATGGATGTCGGGAAAGAATTTACACCGCTTTAAAAGACAAACAGATGTTAAAAAATGAAGAAATTGAAAATTTATCTTCAAAGATTTCATCCAAATATTTTTATATGACCTCAAGCGAATATCCTCGTTTCCTCATTAATGAATTAAGTTGCCCACCAATCGTTGTTTATTATAAAGGTGATTTATCTTTATTAAATAAACGTGATGAATTTCATTATATTGGCATTGTTGGATCAAGAGACGCATCAGATTATGGTAAAAAAGCGGTGCGCGATATTGTAAAAGAACTTCCAAAAGAAACAGTTATTGTTAGTGGCCTAGCTAAAGGGATTGATGCATGTGCTCATACCGCAGCTATGGATTATGGTTTAAAAACAATTGCAGTTTTAGGAAATGGAATCGACTACATTTATCCAAGTGAAAACAAAGAAATATATGAAAGAATTCTTGATCAAGGAGGTTTGATATTGAGTGAATATCCAAATCTTGTTAAACCAAAACCTGATCAATTTATATTTCGTAATCGAATAGTGGCGGCAATTAGCGAATTTTTGTTAATTGGTGAAGCTCATGAAAGAAGCGGAAGTTCAACCACAGTAAACTTTGCTCTTCAAGCAGGGAAAAATATTGGTTGTATACCTTATCCTGTAGGCACAAAAAGTTTGTGCAATCGTTTAATAAAAGATGGCGCTGCTTTAATAGAATCAGCAAGCGACATTATGTTTGAAATTGGGAGGAAATAGTTTTGATTGTTTATCGTATTACAAAGAAAAATTTAGATGATAAAGATTTTGAGTATGTCAGAAAGATAAAATATGAAGATGATTATATCGTAATTACTTCAGTTTTACCTCGTCTAGATAAAGAAGAAAAGAAAAAAGTAATAGTATCCGTACCAGCAAATGATAAAAATCGGATGGTCTTTAAACAAAAATTTTTTGGTTATGAAAAAACTTCTAATATATAAGATATATTAGGGGTAAAAATGTGAAATTTTTACTTTGACAAAACTAAAAAGTGATTTTATATTTAACAAGCGAGGAAAGTAAATGAAACTTGTTATTGTTGAATCACCTACTAAAAGTAAAACTATTGGACATTATCTAGGCGAGGAATATGTTGTCGAAGCTAGTGTTGGCCATATTAGAGATCTTTCTATATCTGGAAAGGGAGGTTTTGGCGTTGATGTTGATAACGACTTTAAACCAACCTATGTTATAGAAGATGATAAAAAAGATATTGTTAAAAAACTTCTTAGTTTAAAGAAAAAAGCCGATGAAGTAATTCTTGCTACCGACCCTGATAGAGAAGGAGAGGCGATAGCTTGGCATTTGGCACAAGTTTTAAAGTTGCCAATTGAAACTACTAAACGTTTAGAATTTCATGAAATTACCCGTAATAGTATCACTAACGCTATCTCTAATCCACGTGTAATTAACTTAGATTTAGTCCATTCTCAAGAAACTAGAAGAATTATTGACCGTATCATTGGTTTTAAACTTTCATCTTTATTAAAATCTAAAATTAGAAGTCAAAGTGCGGGCAGAGTCCAAAGTGTCACTTTAAAGATGATTGTTGAACATGAAAAAGAAATTAATGAATTTAAAAGTGAAGAATATTGGACAATTAACTCTTCAATTGAAGAAAAAGGAAAAAAATATAGCTTAAATCTTACTAAAGTTGATGGTCAAAATTATAAATTACATAACAAAGAAGAAGCTGATGAAGTACTCAGTTATACAAAAGAGAACGTAAAAATTGATTCAATCGAAAAAAGTGAAAGAAGTGTCTCTTCAAAAGAACCTTATCGAACATCAACTCTTCAACAAGATGCTTTCACAAAATATGGATTTAAGACAAGAGAAACAACTTATCTTGCTCAACAACTCTATGAAGGTATCGAAATTGAAGGTAATTTAGTTGGTTTAATCACCTATATTAGAACAGATAGCACCAAATTAAGTGATGTTTTTGTTAACCAAGCTAAAGAATTCATTATTTCTAAATATGGCGAAAAATATTTTAAAGGTGAAAAAGGAGTAAAAGATGTAAAAGGGGCACAAGATGCTCACGAAGCAATTAGACCTACAAATCTTGAACTCACTCCACAAAAAGTAAAACCTTTTGTGAAAGACCATGTTTATAAACTCTATAAAATGATTTATGAACGCACACTAGCTTCACTTATGTCTAATAAGTTACTTGAAGTAACTGTTATTACACTTAAAAATTCACATTTAACCTTTGAATTAAAAGGAAATCGAGTTATTTTTGATGGCTATAACGTCATTAAATTTGATGATAATGAGCAAAATATTCTTCCAGAATTTGTCGAAAATAAAGAATATGAACTTATTGATGTAACTTCTGAACAAAATTTTACAAAACCACCAGCACGTTATACTGAAGCTCGTATTGTTAAACTTATGGAAGATAAGGGAATTGGTCGTCCTTCAACTTATTCAGCTACCATTCAAACTCTTGTTACAAGAAAATATGTAACAAGCGAAAAAGGCGTCTTAATTCCTACTGAACAAGGTATTTTAACAAGCAATGTTTTAAATAAATACTTCAAAGACTTAATGAACACAGAATATACCGCCGAAATGGAAACAAGTCTTGATAAAATCAGTGAAGGCACGCTTTCTGAACTTGAAGTTATCAAAGAATTCTATTATCCATTTATTGAGCATTTTGAAGAAGTTAAGAACGTAATGTATAAAGAACCTTTAAAAACAACAGGTGAAAAATGTCCACTTTGTGGCTCAGATCTTGTTATTAGAAATGGGAAACATGGTGAATTTATCGGTTGTTCTAACTATCCTGCTTGCCACTATGTAAAAAAAGAAGAAAAAGAAGCACCAGTTGAAGCAGGTAGAAATTGTCCAAATTGTGGTGCGCCTCTTCTAATTAGAAAAAATAAGCGTGGGCAAGAATTTATTGGTTGTTCAAACTACCCAAAATGTCGCTATGTTGAATCTCTTGAAAGACCTGAAGAAGAACAAGAAGAGAAATTTTGCCCAGATTGTGGAGCAAAACTTGTAATAAAATACTCTAGAAAAGGCAAATTCTGGGGATGTTCAAATTATCCAAATTGTAAACACGTCGAACCTTATAAGAAAAATGGCACCAAAAATTAAAATTATCGGAGCAGGCCTTGCTGGCACTGAAGCTGCAAATTTTTTAGCAAATTATGGCTATAAAGTTGATTTATATGAGAAAAGACCTCTTGTAAAATCGCCTGCTCATCATACAGATTTATTTGGCGAACTAGTTTGTTCTAATTCTTTAAAAAGCAAAAAAAGTGATAACGCGTGTGGAATCTTAAAAGAAGAAATTGATCTTTTAGGTTCTTTAATGATGGAAGCAAGTCGTGTAAGTGAAGTGCCTTCTGGCGATAGTTTGTCAGTAGATCGCACGCTTTTTGCTGAATATATCACCAGAAAAATCAAAGAAAACAAAAATATTACGATTCATTATGAAGATATTGAATCGCTTGATCCTAGTGATGGATATACTTTAATTTGCACAGGACCATTAACTGAAGGTACATTACTTAATGAAATTAATCGTATTTCTGGCGAAAAATCGTCAGAATTTTTTGATGCAAGCGCACCAATTATTTATAAAAACTCTATTGATTTTTCAAAAGTTTTTGTGAAAGGAAGATATAATCAAGGTGAAGAAGGCTACATTAATTGTCCTATGCAAAAAGACGAATATATTCGCTTTTATAACGAATTAATTAACGCTAAAAAAGCTCCATTACACGATTTTGATACTGAATATTTTGAAGGTTGTTTACCAGTTGAAGTTATTGCTTCACGTGGAATTGACACATTAAGATTTGGACCTTTAAAACCAAAAGGTTTAGAACATAATGGTGAAGAGTTTTATGCTGTTGTTCAATTAAGACAAGATGATTTAATTGGTGATTTTTACAATATGGTTGGTTTTCAAACAAATTTGACCTATCCAGAACAAAAAAGAGTATTTTCAATGATACCTGGATTAGAAAATGCCAAATTTGCTCGTTATGGTTTGATGCATCGAAACTCTTATGTTTACGCACCAAAAGTTTTAAATAGTGATTTAAGTATGAAAAAAGCGCCAAATGTTTTTATTTGTGGCCAATTATCAGGTGTTGAAGGATATGTTGAAAGTGCAGCTTCAGGTTTACTTGCTGCATATTATTTATTACAAAGACTAGAAAAGAGAGAATTTAAAGAATTATCATTCTATTCTGTTTTAGGATCTTTAGTCAGATATATTACACATACTGGTGCAAACAATTTTTCACCAATGAATGCTAATTTTGGTATTGTTTATAAAGCTAATAAAGATCCAAAAGATGTTGTTAGAGAAAGGGCGTTAAATTCTATCGAAAAATTTAAAGCTTATTGCCATGGAAATTGATTACGTTCAAGAATTTTATAACTTTTTAAAGTATGAACTAAATATGTCGGAAAATACGATAAAATCCTATGTTTTCGATGTAAATTTATTTATGAATTTCCTAGAAAAAGAAGGAGTTGATTTAAAAAGTGTAGATAAAAACGTAATTCGAAATTGGATGACTGAAAGACTTGAACACACAACATATCGAGGAAATTTAGAAGGCGAAAGAAGTTTAGCAAGACGAATTTGTTCATTAAAAAAATACTTTAAATTTTTATTAAACAAGAAATATATTTCAGAAAATCCATTTATTTCGATAGCTTCACCTAAAAAAAGAATAAAAAATCCAGATGTTTTATATGCAAAACAAGTTGCTGAATTATTAAAAGCAAATCGAGAGAGAACTGATGAACTTGCAAGCCGAGATCAAGCTCTTTTAGAAATAATGTATTGTAGTGGTTTACGTTGTTCTGAAGTTACTGGACTTATTATTACTCAAATTGACTTTCATAATCGAACAATTTTAATTAAAGGAAAAGGCGGAAAAGAAAGAGTTGTTCCTTTTTCTGAAAATTGTAAGAAATATTTACTCGATTATGCTAAAAATTTACGCAAAAAATTAGAACAAATGGCTGGAGAAAGAACCAATTATTTCTTTTTGAATTCGAAAGGTAAAAAATTAACAAATCGTGGTCTTGAATATATTATTGAAAGTATAAGCAAAAAAGCTGGATTGAGTTTAGGATTCAGTTTGCATCCACACGTTTTACGTCATTCTTTTGCAACAAACCTTTTAGAAAATGGAGCAGATTTAAGAGTTATTCAAGAACTATTAGGACATTCCTCAATTAATACAACTCAAATATATACTCACGTTTCAAAAGAAAACTTAAAATTACAATATGATGAATTTTTTCCAAAAAAGTGAAAATAGCAAAAAAGCACTTTTTTACATTTTTCCTAGGAATTTTTAATTTTTTCCAAGAATTGTTAAAAAAATAGTGCTTTTTGATATTTTTCTTAGAGTTTTTTTAATATTTATAGAGAAATTTGAAAAAAGTGTTTATCTTTGATTTTTTTCTTGGAAATTTTATAA
>CALVRY010000013.1 GCA_944358755.1 uncultured Bacilli bacterium | reverse complement strand
ATATCATCTCCAGCCACTCCATCAGAAAGTGTAATAATATCTTTATATTCAGCTGTGACACCTTGAATTTGTTTATAAGCTTCATCAAGCGCATTCATCATATTAGTTCCACCACCAACTTTAATATGATCAATCTTGTCTTTAATGTCTTGACGATTATCTTCGTTTCTAATTGTTGTCATTGTAACTGGAACAGTTGTGTTGGTTTCAAAAGTTACAACTGCAATCGAATCGTTAACATCAAGTTTATCGACAACTTTTTTTGCTCCTTGAAGAGCCATATTGATATTATTTCCGCCCATGGAACCGGAAGAATCAATAACAAGAACTAAGGCACGAGAATCATCAGGTTGATATTGAACTGGTAATAAATCATTATATAAAACTAAAGCAGGATCATTTGTATTTCCAAGATAGGTTGAATCAAAAGTAAATACTGATTTTCCATAAACTGAAACAGCTGTTGTTAAATTATTAACAAATTCAGAATAGTTGGTAAGAGCTGTTAAATCAATATCAGATAAAATAATTTCATCATAGTCGATTAAATCTTCAAGAAGATAAGGCACATCTTTTTTATCGATATATGAATCAATAGTGGTTTCTTCAGATAAATCAGCAAGTTCAACAAATTTATTAAGTTGTGAATTACTTGTTCCTAAAAATAAGATCTTAAAATCAGCTGAAACATTTTGAATGAATGAACGAGCATTGTTTTCAATAAATGTATCGTTAAAGTCAGAGCCATCTTGAGCAACTACTTCAACTTTATATCTAAATTCACCGCTAGTTGATGTATCTAAAGGAAAATTAACGACATTTAAGCCATTACTTAAATACATATTTCGTGAATCAATTACTATATTATCTTTATATAAATTAACAGTGACATTAGAAGGCTGAGACGCGTTAATTAAAGCTTCAACACTTTCTTCTCTATCTAAATAAGTATTGTCAGTATAATTAATTCCAGTTAAAGAAATTTCAACCGGGAAATCGGCTTCAAGATTAATAGCATCAACTGTAATACCTTTTTCCATTAAGGTTTCAATTGTATTAATCGCTTCCCCATCTGTTTCATTTCCATCTGAAATTAAAACAATTCTTTTATAAGCATCATTATTAAATTTATCAGCGGTATAAAGTAAGGCACTTTCTAAATTTGTTGCTGTATAGTCAAAATGTGAGTCATTATAAACATCGTTAATTGAATTAAAATTCCCGCCAAGGTCCACTAAAGTTGTCGCTTCTTTAGCAAAAGGAATAACACCAACCATAGTATTTGGTGTTTTTAAAACTTCATCCCTCACGCTTTTTATTGCTTTATCAATTCGCTCCACAGAAGTTTTTTCACTAGCTGAAGCATCAACTAAAACATAAACTTGAGTTTCTTTATCAATCGCTAGATATTGTGGATCAGCAAAAGCAAAAGAAATCAAAACAGCCATCACTAAATGAAGAGATAAAGAAATTATATTTTTCTTTGTGTAGCGCTTTTCTTTTCTCATCAAAAAGAAACCCACTATAACAAGCGCTACAAGCGGAATCATTAGGAAAAGTAACCAAGGGTTATTAAATTTAAAATTGTTCATGACTATAAATCATCCAATCTGCTAAAAGAAATACTAGCGCAATAATTACGACGACAAGTAAAGCCTCAAATATTCTATCAGCTTTAGGGGCATTAGCATTAAGTGTGATGGTGTAAGACTTTTCATCTTCAACAAGAGGTGTCCTTTCTTTACTAGGGAAGGCACTAAAAACATTTAATTTTCTGGTTTGACCTGTTGCAAGTTCAACTGAAATTTCATAAGTTCCAACTTCTTTTAATTCATAAGTTTGAATATCAAGCGAACTTACGTATTCTGTATTTCCAGAAGGCGTATTAATCTCACAACTTAATGCAGTATCTGGGAAAGTGAATGTAACAACATCACTTGCCATATAATTAAAATCCGTCAAAATCGATGGATTTGAATATGTAATGCAATTTCTCATTAAAATAATGAAATCGGCAAGTAAAGGTAAATTTGAATTATGCAAATCAAAGTTAAAAACAATTTCTTTTTGATTGTAATCATTTCTTCCTGCAAAAATAAATGGAAGATTGTTGTAAGAAAGAATTGTTGTAAACTTTGAATTTAAGGTATAGCGAAGATAGGTTTTAATTGTGATGTCTCTTTTTACAAGATCTTTTGTTAACTCTTGATATAAAAGATCGTCAGTGTTATTTGCATAACTTGCCTTAATTCCAGGATCTTCAACCGTAAATTCTTTTTGAAAATAAAATCCACTTCCGGGCACTGATTCACCACAATTAAATAACCAAACTGCACTATCAACTGGTAATCTATCTGGAGCAAATCCATCAAAAATTACGACATCATATCCAACCGTACCTGATGTAAGAGAATACATTAAAGGCGTGATAGAATCGTAAGAAATTTTAACGTCATTATTATTTAAAGCGTTGAAAACTGATTCAAAATAGAATGGTGAATAACTAACAATTAAGACGCTAGTTGTATCAAAATCGCTAGTTTTATAAACGATAAATTCACTATCTTCTTTTAAATAATCTTCATTTAATATAGTTGCTTTAAGTGAAGAATATTCTTCGAATTTGTTATCGATATTTTGAATTTTGAGTGAAAAAGTTTTGAATTCATTTTGCTTAACTTCTTCTTCAACTTTTCCTAGTGAAACATCATCTTTAAAGAATTCAACTTCAAGTTTTGTATCTTCATTAAATGAAGTCACATCAGCTTCTAAAAGAACATAAGCGATATCTTCTTCTTTTATATCATTAACTCTTAAATCACTAATTGCATAATTTTTATTTGTGTCACTAACATTAATAGCTTCAAAACCATCAAAAGTTTTAATGTCTTTATCAGTAAATAAAGAGAAACTACTGCCTTCATTTTGAGAAGAAAGAGTTTGAGCAAGACTAATTGCGTTTTCAAGTCCGCTTTCAGCATAATCAAGTTGAACTCGATCAACAAGTGAATTAAATATTGCTTTATCTTGAATATTTTTACATAAAGTTCTGGCGTTAGAATCACCTATTACAAGAGTAAAAGTTGATCCACTTGTCGCTTCATTAACTCTATTTTTAATTTCGTTTTTAGCACTTTCAAAACGAGTTTCCCCATTTTCATTTTTTATTCCCATACTAGCTGAAGCATCTAAAATATAGACTTCATTTTCAGCACCATTTTGGAAATTTAATACAGGATCTGCAAGGGAAAAACTTAAAAAAGCGATACAAAGACATTGAACAATAAGATTTAAAAGGTTTGCGATTGTATTTAAAGGGTGCTTCTTTTTTAAGAACTTTTTACTTAAATCCCAAATATAGCTTGATGAAACAACTTTCTCTTTATATTTGTTCTTAATAATATAAATGATAATAAGAACTGGGATCGCAAGTAAAAGAAGAAGACCAAGTGGAAAATTAAAACTCATTTAATCACCCCCTTATTAAATAAACGATCCATAAATAATTCTCTTAAAGAGATGGATGTATCATAAAGTGTGTAATCAGCTTCACGTGAAGCACAATAATTTAGTAATGTATCTTGAATATAATCGAGCGCTTTTTGATAGGCGTTTAAAACATCACGCGTGATATTTCCTCTAAAAAAATGACCATGTTCTTCTGAATCGTAAAGAATATTTTTTCCTCTAGCAGTTGGTCTAATTTCTTCTGGAGCTAGGAGTTGAATGCATAAAACATCACGGTGTTTGTCACGCAAATAGTCAATTGCAGAAAAATAATCATTATAAGTCAAAAAGTCTGATATAATGATACTTTTTCCATTTCCAAAACCAACATCACTTCTCATGATCGCTTCTGAAATTGAAGCTTCGCCCTCAAATTTAATATCGTTTAATTTTGAAACATTTTCGTAAAATTTCTCTCTTCCGATAATCTTTTCAAAAAGAGGAACAACGCTTTTATTTTTAACAAGATATATAGAAACCCTATCCATTTCTGATACCGAAAGATAGGCAAGAGAGGCTGCAAGACGAAGCGCATATTGATCTTTATTAAAAAAAGACATTGATCTAGATGCATCAATATATATTTTGGTATACATTTGTTTTTCATCAAGATATAACTTAAGATAAAGTTCTTCAAATCGACCATAGATATTCCAGTCAATTTTTGAAATATCATCCCCTTCTACATATTCTCTATAATCAGCAAATTCACAAGATGTTCCGTATTTTTTTGATTGATGTGAGCCACCAAAAAGCCCAGCAATATTATCTTTTATTGCTAAAGAAAATAGCTCAAGTTGAGACAAGAAACGTTCATCTATGATCTGCTTCATAAATTATTTTCCTTTATGAGTTTCTTCGATTAATTTTTGAATTACATCATCAACTGTTAAATTGTCATTGATTGCATTATATGTAAGTTTAATTCTATGACGTAAAACTGGAAGAGCAAGTTCATCAATATCTTGATAAGAAACGTTGAAGTTTCCATTCATTAAAGCTTTGATTTTGGCTCCAGTTATTAAAGCTTGACAAGCACGTGGAGAAGCACCAAATTTAATATATTTTTTAGCGACTTCTGATGTTTTATCAACTTCAGGATGAGTTTTATGAACAAGTTTCATTGCATAATTTAAGACATCATCAATAATAGGCACACCAACTGCAAGTTGTCTCATATGTAAAATTGTTTCACCATCCACAACTTTTTCTGCTCTTTCTCTTTGATCTTCTTGAGTTAAATTGACAATATCAGCAAGTTCTTTTTCAGTTGGATAAACCATGTTGAGTTTAAACATAAATCTATCCATTTGAGCTTCTGGAAGAGGATAAGTACCATCTTGTTCAATTGGGTTTTGAGTTGCAAGAACAAAGAATGGTTCAGCCATTGGATAAGAGACACCACTTACAGTAACTTTGTGCTCTTGCATAACTTCAAGCATAGCTGCTTGAGTTTTTGGAGTAGCACGGTTAATTTCATCAGCTAAAACAATTTGAGAAAAAATAGGTCCTTTTTGGAAAGATGAAACTAAATCGCCATTTTCATTTTTTCTAATAATATTTGTACCAGTGACATCATTTGGCATAAGATCTGGTGTAAATTGAATACGTGAGAAACTTAAAGATAATGTTTGACCCATTGAACGGACAAGACGTGTTTTTCCAGTTCCAGGAACACCTTCAAGTAAAACGTTTCCACCAGCGATAATTGCAATAATTACATTATCAACAACTTCGTTTTGACCAATAATATCTCTGTGAATTTGTTCTTTTATTTTTGCTGTTGCTTCACTAAATTCTTTAAGTAGTGCTTCGTTTTCCATAAAAATCCCTCCATTTTGCACGTTTTTTCTATAAATTATGGATTAGTTTTATTTCCACTACCTTCACCATAAAGTTCGTCGAAATAATCACCAATTGCTCCCTCTAAATCATCGTCGCCAGTGCCTTTTGCATCATCACTTGCATCGTTTTGATAATCACCAATTACATCTCCATATTCAGTTGATCCGTTTTCACCAGTGTAAACTTTATCATTGCTGCCATATTCAGTTTCAGCTCCGCCGCCACTTGCGCCTTCGCCTTGACCTTGGCCATCACCTTCTCCTTCTTGACCTCCAGCGCCACTTCCGCTTCCTTCACCTTTATCGCCATCACCATTTCCTTCTCCACCATCAGCTTCTCCACTTTCACCTTGGTTTTGATCGGTTTCTTGGTTACCTTCGTCTCCGGCTTCACCTTCTTCACCTTCTTGGTTGTTGTTAGAGCCACCTTCGCCATCAATTGATGGGTCGCCTTCTGTAGTTGAAGGATCAACAAGTTGATCCATTAACTTTTTAACATCTTCAGCAAGTTGGTCATTAGCTTTTTCTAAAGTTAAATCAGTCTTTAAATTTTCAATTGCTTCTTCGATTGCTTTTTTAGCTTGTTCTTGAGAATCCATGATTAATTTGTTGATGGTTGATGAAGAAACATTGTTACTTGCAGCCATTTTGTTTTCAACATTATCACGAATTGCTTCAAGTTTAACTAATAAATCTGAGAAAGTTTTGTAGTTTGCATCACTTGTAGGCACATCAATGTTATCAAGTAAATCTCTTAAATTATCAATCCGTTCGCCAAGTGTATTTAAAATTCCATCAATTGAGAAAATTGTATTTACTTCATCAAGAAGAGGTTTAAAGCTTTCTTCAAGTTTATCAGTTTCAGCGTTTTTGATGACTTCTCCTAGAGAAGTAAAATCAGTTTCATCATTTAGAAGACCTTCACCGATTTCTTCTTTGGTATTAACTTCATCAAGGGCAACATCAACTTCACCTTTAGCTTTTTCAACTTTCGCAAATCTCGAAGGAATTGATGTATCACCTTTTAAGTCTTCACGAAGTTGTTCTAAAATTTCGTATAATTTTTCTTTAAATGCTGCAGAAGCTTGACTTTTTCCGATATAATCTTTGATTTCATCGATGATTTTATCCGTGTCATCATCAAAATCAATTTCTTCATCTTCTACAGTAAGCATATTTACAATATCTTGAGTAAAGAAAGATGTTGTAAAGGCACCTGCTCCAAGTAAAGGAAGAGGTAAACTAGCCATCGTTATTTTTAATATTAATTTACGAGGACTATTAAGTTTAATACTTTTTTTAGCATCTTCTCTTTGTTTTTGAATAAGAAGAGAATCTTTGTCTTTAAATTCAACCATTGTTGCTGCTTTTTCGCGAAGATTGAAGCTTTGATCAATTCTTCTAGCAACATCTTTTTCTTTTACTTTATTTATAAAAATATATAAAAGAAGGATGATAGCAAAAACTAATAGGCCAGAACCAATTGCGATTAAATAAAAATACCAATCAGTTAATTTAAAACCTTGAAAACAAGCAATTAAGATGGCGGAAATAAATAATCCGCCACTTAATGCATAAATCGAACCTTGTAATATTTTTTCAAGTTTTAATCTCTTGTTAAATCCTTTTAGCATGTATCTCCCTCCTTAATTGAGTGGTATTTTAAGCCATAACGACATTGATATGCGTTGCCATTGAAGTGTTATCAAACGAACCTCCACCATATATAGATTTAGAAACATCTGGTGTTACTGTTAAGATATAAGTTTTACCATTTTCTTCTTTAAATCCGCCAATAGTGTCGTAGACTCTACCTTCAACTACAACCTTAGTATTATACACTGTCCAGCCATCATTTTTATATGTTGTTTCGATGTTTTTCATAATTTCTTCAGAGTAATTGTAGCCAGTGATAGTAACTTCACCACTTTCAGCGCTTATTTTTTGGTTTTTTGAACCTAGATTTACATAAGCAAGATTAAGGCCGCCTAATGCCGAATTAATGCTAAGTTTATCTGAATCTGCAAAATCAGTTTGAGTGAATTTTGCTAAATCATCTAAATAAAGAGATGTAAGTTTCATACCATTATAAGAATCATCAAAATCACCATAATTTGGAAAAATACTTAAATATAAAGTTCCATTTCCATCAGTCTTTTTAGCACTAAATCCAGCTAACTCTTCTTCAACAAATGGATTAAATGTAATTTCAAATCCTAATGTTTCGAGTTTCTCCATTGCAAGATATAAATAATATGGAGAATAGAAACCACCATAAGCAGAAAGTGCCATATATTTATTACTATAATCCGCATTATATGGACCACTTATTGAAATATCATCAATTGGAGCAATTGCCATTGGAACGATTTCATCTGGTAAAGTAACGCCAAGATAAGCATCCATAGCTTGAAGTACACTTGTTCTATTTCCAGAATAATCTTCTTGAACAGCTAAATCTTCCCATTTTGCAAATCTTGTATCAGGAGTTTCTGGCACTGAATCAATATAGATATTTAAAACAATTTGACTGGATTCTTCTACTAATTGTAATCTAACAGCTGTATTATCTAATAATTTATAAGCAGTAACGCCACTAGGATCATAGTATCCGCTACCGATTTTAGCAGAATAGACTTCAAAAGTTTCATCATCTCTTAACACTTTTTCACTTAAACCAATTACAGAATTATCCCATGTTCCACCAACAATTGATATTTTTGTACCATTCGCAAGTTCTTCAACTGTTGCGGTTGGAGTTGTTGTGCCAAGATATAAATAAGGAATAGTTACACCACTTGGAAGTGATTCATCAAGAGTTGCTTTTGTATCTGTATCCCACTCTGTACCTTGCCAATTAAATACTTCAGTAAGTTCAAGAGCAATATAAGGAATATCATCATCTGAATCAACATAAACTGTTACTAAATTGCCATCACTATTTGTTGTTGAAGCTACAACTGAGTCGCTACTAGTTTGACTATTATCAACTAAGAATTCTTGAGCAGTTCCTTTAGTTCCTTCAAATAAAGCTTTTGCATTTGCATAAATTTCACTACTATTAGTATTTCCAATAATCTTTAAGTAGCCATCTTCAGTATCTTCATATAAATATGGATGGTCTGAACCTAAATAGATGTATGGTAATGTAATTTTATATTTAGAGCTAATTGCATTTGCAATTGTTTCTGACCATGTGCCTTCTTCTTTTGCAGGATCATATTCTTCGTGAAGGTTAATACTTCCAAACATTAAGAATCTATCATAGGAGTTGGAATTAACACTAAGATTAATTTCAACCGTTTTACCATTAAATTCTTTTGTTGCAACAATTGAATTAATTAAAGCTTCATCAACATAATAAGTTCTATTGTGACCAATAGTAACGTTCCATTCAGCTTTAGTAAATTTATCAATTGCGTCCCAAACAAAGTAACCAATATTATTGACGTCAGAATTAAAATCAAATTCCAAATGGCCATATTCATTAAAAACCATTTCAACAGTATCTCTTCCGGTTTCAAAATGAGGAATTGTAATACCTTTCCCTAAAACCATTTCGATATTAGCAAAGGTCTCGGCACTCCATTCTTTTGCGCCAACTCCATCATTTACATATCTATTAATTTCAAGATAAGCTGTTTCATCATCTCCTTCACCTAAAGTGAATAAACCAATTTTATATGTATGTTCACCAAAATTTTTGATAGATACAGCTAAAACTTTACCAGAACCATCGTAGTCAGTGCTATTTTCGCCAATATTATCGACTTCAGTAATCCAACCAGCTTCTTTAGTAAACTTAGCTTTATAGTTTTCTAAGATTCTTTCGTCGTATCTTCCACCAGTAATAATAAGTTTATTAACATCTTGCTCGTGTTCAGCAACTAAATCTTCATTAAATGTTGGGAATTCAGTTCCTAAATATAAGAAAGGAATAATACTAATATCTTCTCCATATTTATCTAAGAAACCTTGTTTAATATTATCTGGATAAGCAGTTAAAGCTTCTTCAAAATATGCTTCAGTTCTAGAAGCTCTTAAAACTGGAGCTCCATCTGCGTTTTTCTCAATAACAACTTCATAATCTTCTTTTTGAGCAATATTTTTAGTGAAAATTATAGTGCTTTCCCCGTTTGTAATATTCCAACCATCTGCTTCGAAAGCAGCACTTGCATTAGTTAAAATAGAATCATCCCAAAGTTTACCAACAAGTGTAAGTGTTCTCTCGCCAGTTGTTGCAGTATCAATTGTTGGATAAACAGTACCTAAATAAACATAAGGAAGAACATTTTTATTAAGTGATCTTTCCATTGCTGTGACAACTTCTTTAGACCAACTGTCTTGGTTTGTAGAATCAAATGCTTCAGTTAAACTAACTGTAAGTTCAGCTTTATTATGATTTTGAACTAATGAAGCATTCATAGTATTTCCATTATTTTCAAAAGTTGCGTATCTATTAGTTAAATTTTCACCAGTTTCATCTCTTGTTACTGTCCAGTTTGAAAAGGCACTTTCAAATTGATTAACAACTTGGTCATTCCAAGTTCCACCAGTAACAACTAAACTACCTGTTTCAGTAATTGTGGATTCATAGTTAACTGTTCCTAAATATACGAATGGAACAGTAAATCGACCAAAATGTTCCTTGATTAATGAAGCAGTCTCATCATTCCAAGCAGTTGCTTGACTTGGATTAAATGGTTCATTATAGAAAGCTTTTAATTCAAAAA
Source organism: uncultured Bacilli bacterium (assembly GCA_944358755.1). Classification (GTDB taxonomy): domain Bacteria; phylum Bacillota_I; class Bacilli_A; order RFN20; family CAG-826; genus Onthovivens. Next base: position 7,172 of record CALVRY010000013.1, on the reverse strand, counting down.
AGCCATTACTATTTTTTCCAACTTCAACTTCTACTTTGAGTAAATCGTTTGAAGCATAGAAAGTTTCTCCAATCATTAAAGCATTCCAATAATGTTCTTTATATGTTTTAAGAGCATCTTCAAGATGTGAAACTAAGAAACCACTTCCTGTAATTTTTAAATATGATCTATATTCTTCATATTCGTCATTTTTAACAAATTCAGCTTCAAGTTCTCCATCACCTAAATCAATTTTAGGTAAGATACCTCCACCAAGGTAAGTACTCATTAATTCGGTAATTTCGGTGCTCCATTCAGATTCTTCTTTACTAATTAACCCTTCAGAAGGATCTGGTTCAGGATCAGGATCTGGTTTTGTATCATCAGGATTTTCTCCTGTATTACCACCTGGATTATCTGTATCATCTGGATCTTCACAGATGTCGCATTCAGGACATTCTGGTTGTTCACCACATCCTGCTAGACTTACTAAACCTAAAAGAGCGCTAACGCTTAATAGTAAAAATCTTTTCTTCATAATTTTCCCCTTATATTAAGATATATGACGGTTTACCTACGAATACCGCACGAAAAAAATGATAAAATCCGATTCCAATCTTATAAATTTTAAAAAATAAAATCTTAATATTTTCTTAATATTTTTGTTGAATCTTGAGACGCTATATGAAAACAGTAACAGAAATAAAAGGGCACTATTTTTATAGATTTTAAAAATTAGTACTAGAAATATACTAAATTAACTATAAAATTACTACTAAATACATACTAATTATCTACTAGTATAAAAAGAGGCTGCACCACTTTTCGTAGTTAACAACCTCAGTTTAAATGATTCTTATAATAGTTTTATTATAGAGGTAGCATTGAATATTCAACGATGAACATATCATTATAACCGCCTAGCGAAATTGAAACTTCGCATTCAACTTCACTAATAGTCATTGTTTTAATAAATTCATACTCTTCTAAATTTTCTAAATTATAAGTAAATCCAGCTTTGCCGAGTGCATCAGAGAATAAGACTAAAAGATCATCATATTGTAAATCAACGTTGTCTCCGTAACTATCAAGAGACATAGCAATTTGAGCAGTGTTTGGAGTTGTTTGTACATATTTGTATACTAATGTTTTTGCTGTTGGATCAAAAGTCATTGTAATAACAAAGTCTTCGCCAACACCAGTTAAGACATTTCCGTCTACAGTATAATTGAAACTTTCTCCAAACCAACCTCCACCATAACTTCCGGTGCCATCATCATAAAGTTCGATTGCATCATAATCTGCATTTGACCATGATCCAACATAAGCAGGTAAAGTCTCTCCATCTTCAGGAACTTCTGCTTCAAATTCATCAAGCGTACCTTCCTCTGTTGTGGTTTTGCCTGCTGCAACTCCTGCTGTCGTAACATTAGCAATCGGAGCTACACTATCTACTGATGTTTTAGGGGTTGGAAGTATATTAACAATTTCTGTAGGAATAACTTCATTTAAAGCATCAGCTTGAGCTTGCGTTTTTAAATAGTCTTCCCATTTTGTGAGCTTATCAGTATTTGTATTAACTACTTGTGCTGCAACGGTTGTTGTACCAACATTTGTATATTTAACCGTTTCACTACCACCCCATGAATCTGTTGTCTCAAAAGTAACATCACCATTTTCGCCTAAAGTAATCTTAAGTGTATTAATGGTTGTTGATGAAAACGGAGAATAAGCTGTCGAATTATCAGCAACAAAATAATATGGTAATCCTTCAGTTTTTAAAGTATAAGTATTACCCTCTTTATCAAAGAAAGCTGAACTGATATCAAAGCCAGCAACCATTTGTGGAACTATTTGAACACCATCTCTATTACTACTAAATGTAAAGAATTCATCTCTAATCTTGACTGATTGACGGACAGAATATTCATAAAGTTCGGTGAAATCATCAAACTCGCTTAATTGTTCGTAATAATATGTTTCGATAGGTGTTGCTGTTGCTAAATCTGTTACTTCTCCGAAAATATCTTGAAGGAAATGTTTACCGCCATCACTAAATCCTTTTGTTACTTCACCATCAGCATTAACTTCGACTGTATAGTTATGTTTCTTAAGAGCATCTAATGCGGTTTTTAAAGCTTCATCTTCAACTACAGTCATTTTTTCAGGTTTTTCTAAAGAATCAGCACCTAAATGTGTAAATGAACCAGTAAATAAGACTGTAGATTCATACCATTCAAATTCAGGAACAGCAAATCTACCTTCATAACTTGCTAAATGTCCGTCTTTTAATGTAATAGTAAAGTCTTCAACATGATAAGCTAATTGAATATCACCAAAAATAATTTGAGCAAAACCTGTAATAGTGTTTGAAAGTTTTGGATCTTCAACATTTAGATGATATTTATTTCCATCAGATTCATCGACTGTGAAATCATTAGCTGTCAAATAATTAAATGGATTCCCATATGTTTTATACCATTCTAAATTTGCTTCTGTCGCTGAATCTAAAACATCAGCATAAACAAGCTCATTATTTAAATTTAAATATGTTGTTGATAAATATCCATTTTCAGGATTTTTAGCAAAGATATAAATATCGCTTGGAGTTGTGTCACTTACATCAATTTCGGTTTCAAAATCGCCACTAGAATCATATTTAGAAGAATAACGAGTGATTCGGTTGTAGTCTCCACTCATTTCACTGATTACACGTTTAGCGTATCTTGAAGGAGAACCACTTGGATTTCCATGTGTATCGTAATATTGTTGTCTTTCTTCATAAACAGTATCCATTACTAAGCCTTCACGAGCTTCACTTAAAGCTGTTGTTAAACGTACGTCAGATACATTTTCCATTGTAACAACAATGTTTACATCGCTTGCTGGCATTGTAAATGTGTAGATATTTCCGCCTTCGTCATTAAGGACTAATTGACCGGCACTGACTTCATCTACAACCTTTGCATCTGTTTGAGAAACAACACCAAATGTAACTTTTTCACCTGCTAAATAGCCATCAGCTTCAACACCTACAAGTTTATAATCGGCATTATCGTCTACTGTTAATTTATAACGAGCAAGAGTATCTGGTGGATTAGCTTCTTCACCACAACCTGTGATAAATGCGAGCGATAAAACAACACCAACACTTAACGGAATTATTTTTTTTCTCATCTATTTTCCCTCCTTGGTAAACTATTATTAATCTTTAATAATAACTTTTATATTTTAAATTATTATGATTGTAATCAATTTTTTAACTCTTCTAATCTTAATGTTATCTTAATGCACTAATAACGCTGTTAAACAAAAGGGTTGCTATTGTTTCTTCATTTATAAAGCTTTCTCATTTTGATGTTTAATTAGTGGATACTATATGACTTGTGACTTTGATTAATGATTCTTTTATAGGGCTTGTTCGCTTACTTTAAAAAAGAAGATGAAACTTTCACTTAAAAACTCTTCTCAAACTTCTCTAGTGAATTAATTTCGCCGCACATTCGGATTCACTTCCAATAACAGAGGTGAATTAGCAACCTTTGGTTTAACAGCGTTGCACTAATTACGAATGAAAGCCTCTTGTTACTAATAAAGCCAAAATAAAAGGACCAAAGTTTTTCATATGGTCCTATAAAATTAATTCAATTTAATGAATTATTTAATGAAACGTCCTTTGTTTTTGCCTTTTGAAGCATGAACAAGAACAGATCCATTTTGTGATTTAGCAAGATTATTTGCATATTCAACCGCTTCAACTTTAGTGTCAAACGTCTTAATTGCTTTAAGTCCATCTTTAAGCATAATTTGCCATTTGCCATTAACTTTTTTAACGTGATATACCTTTTTAATCTCGCCACTTCTTTGTTTTAGAAGTAATTCAGAAACTTCTTTTTTTTCGCTGTCTTTTTCATCTTTTTTCTTTCGAGTTGTTTTTCTAACAGTTTTTTCTTTATTTACTGGAATTTCTTTCTTAACTTCTTTTTCTGCTTCTTCAGAAGGTTTTTCTACTTTTTCTTCAATTACTGAAGCTGATTCTTCAACTTTTTCTTCAGTAACTGCTTCTTGAACTGGAGTTTCCTCAGTAGAATCTGTTTCTTCTGTTACTTCTTGAGTTACATTTTCAAAAACATTTTCAGTAGGAATTTCTTCACTTACAACTGTTTCTTCAACACTTACTTCTTCTGTTGTTTCTTGAGTTGAAGTTTCGGAATTTTCGTTAACGTTTTCATTAACATCTTCTTCAACTTTAACTTCATCAACTAAGCTTTCAGCTGGTTCAATTTCTTCATGAATTGAAGATTCAATTTTACCTTCTTCGTTTTCTTTAACGCCTTCTTCAATTGCAAGTTTTGCGTCAATTGCTTCCATTTCTTTGTTGTATTTTTCAACTTCGGCATGGTTAGCAAGTACGAAGTGTCCTGGTCTAATTTCAACAAAACTTGGTTTATCTACACTATAATCGTGAACTTCTCTTGGATTATAAACAATTCTAACTCTTTCTTTTTCAGTTAATGGATTTGGTTTTGGAATTGCGCTAAGAAGTGATTTTGTGTATGGATGGAGAGGATGTTTGAAGAGTTCATCACTTGTTGCAAGTTCAACAATTTCTCCAAAATACATAACTGCAATTCTATCACAGAAATACTTAACAACTGATAAGTCATGAGCAATAAACATGATTGTTAAGCCCATTTCTTCTTTAAGCTCATTAAGTAAGTTAATGATTTGAGCACGAATTGAAACGTCAAGAGCAGAGATTGGTTCATCACAAATGAGTAATTTTGGATTCATAATGAGGGCACGAGCAATACCAATTCTTTGTCTTTGACCACCTGAGAATTCGTGTGGATAACGGTTACAATAATCAGCGATTAAACCAACTTTTTCAAGAACTTTAACAACTTGTTCGTGGTTTTTAGCTTTGTTTGTAAATCCTTGGATTCTTAAACCTTCTTGAATGATGTCTTCAACAGTCATTCTTGGGTCAAGAGAATCAATTGGATCTTGGAAGATCATTTGAATTTCGCTTAAAAGTAACTTTGGTACGTGTTTATCATCGTGCTTGATTTGTTTAATCTTTTCTTTTTGAACACGAACGACGTTATCTTTAAATTCACGAGCTTCTTTTAATTCTTTTTCATAATTTTCTTTTGAAATTTCATTTTTAAGAAGCTTGTTCTTTAATTCTTTTACTTTAGCGTTATATCTAATCTTGGTATATTTAATTTCTTTTTCGTTCCATCTACTACCTGCGCCAATTCTGACACCTTTATAGTAAATTGAGCCACTAGTAATGTGATAAAGTCTAATAATAGAACGACCTGTTGTTGTTTTACCACAACCAGATTCACCAACGATACCAAAGCATTCTCCTTCTTTGATTTGGAAAGAAACATCGTGAACTGCTTTAAGCTTGTATCTATTTGGTCCTTTTCCAAAGAAGAAATATTGTTTTAAATGGTTAACACTAAGAATGATGTTATCTTTAGCATATTCTTCTTTAAATTTGCATTTTGAACGAATATCTTCAACTTTTGCGTCTTTTGCTTCTTCGCTTAAACCTTTTAAGTCATCAACTGAAGGTCCAACTTCGCTAACAGTAATTGATTTATTTTCTTTACTAAATTGAGCTTTCCCTTCATCAACATTTTGATAAGCTTCAAGATTTTGTGAAAGAAGAGCTTGTTTTGCATTTCTTTCACTACTTGTTTCTTCATCATGTGATTCAGCAAGTTCAAAACTTTCTTCAGGAACGCCAACCATTTCTTCTTTAGTAATATTTTTACTTTCTTCATATTGCTTAATTGAATTTGCAATACGAGTTTTAACAATTTTTGGCATTTCAACTTTTGGTGCATCTGGATGGAGTAACCAAGTTGCTGCATAATGTGTATCACTAACCTTGAAGAATGGAGGTTCGTGCTTTAAGTCTATTGACATTGCGTATTTGCTTCTTAAAGCAAATGCATCGCCTTTTGGAGGGAAACGCATATCTGGTGGAGTTCCAGGAATAGCTTCAAGTTTTTCTTTACTATCAATATCAGGAATAGAAGATAATAATGCCCAAGTATAAGGATGTTTTGGATTGTAGAAAATTTCATAAGCTGTTCCATATTCAACAATTTTACCTGCATACATAACTGCAACTCTATCAGCCATATTTGCAACAACACCTAAGTCATGGGTAATAAAGATACAAGAAAGATTTCTTTCTCTCTTTAATTTGTTAATAAGTTCAAGAATTTGAGCTTGAATTGTAACGTCAAGTGCAGTTGTTGGCTCATCACAAATTAAAATATCTGGATTTGCAGTTAAAGCAATTGCAATAACAATTCTTTGTCTCATACCACCAGAGAATTCAAATGGATATTGTTTAAATCTCTTTTCAGGTAGAGGAATACCAACTTCTCTCATAACTTCAAGAGCCATTCTTTTTGCTTCTTTTTTAGTTACTTTTGTTGAGTTAATGTATTCTTCTTCAACTTTTTTAATTTCATCTTCAAGAGCAAATGATTTATAGAGTACTTCATCAAAATCTTTGTTTCCAGTCGATGTAATTTTTTCTTCTTGTTTTCCAAGTTTTGAAATGTTGATTTCTTCTTGCTTTTGTTTCTTAAAGAAATCTAAGAAAGTTTTTTTCTTAGGTTGTCTTTCAGAAACCAAATAATTGTAATTAGCTTTTTCTTCTTCGCTTGAATTAGCGAGGAATTTTTCAATTAAAACTTTAATTTCTTCGAGCTCTTTTGTGAGTTCATTAACTCTATTGTCTCTTTTTTCTTTTAAAGAATTTGCATATTCTTTATTTTCAGCACTAGCATCTTTTTTACGATTTGCTAAAGCTTTTTTGTAAAGAGGTTTAAGGGTCTTATATTCTTCAACAATTAAAGTTTTTAACTTTTTATAAAATTCTTGAGCAAATTTTAAAGATTCAACAACGTTTTCATCGCTATATTTACCAGAATATTCTTTAAATAAGTTAATCTTCTTATTATAAATTTCTTCTTTTGCTTTAGCGATTTCTTCTTCAAAATAACGTGAATTGAAATCTTTTTGAGCTTTTAATGCATCAAGTTGATTGTTAAGTTCATTTAAATTTTTCTCGTTATCTTTACCAAAAAGGTAGCAACTCTCAACTATTTTTTCGTTTTTATCTTCAAATTTCTTTTTGTCTTCTTCGCTAGCATCTTCTT
>CALVRY010000012.1 GCA_944358755.1 uncultured Bacilli bacterium | reverse complement strand
CTGATATTTTCCGGGGCATGGATTTAATGAGTGAACATGAAAGATATATCACTGAAGAGATTGTTAAAGGACCTGTTTTCCTCATTAACTATCCAAAAGAAATTAAAGCTTTCTATATGAAACTTAATCCAGATAACAAAACAGTTGCTGCATGTGATTTACTTGTACCAAAAGAAGGCGAAATCGTTGGCGGTTCTCAAAGAGAAGAAGATTATGGCAAACTTCTTGCTAAAATGAAAGAAATTGGAAACGATAAAGGTCTTGAATGGTACTTAAATTTAAGAAAATATGGCGGATGCATCCATAGTGGGTTCGGTCTTGGTTTTGATCGTCTTTTAATGTATATCACTGGTATGCAAAATATTAGAGATGTTCAACCTTTCCCTCGCTGTCCAGGTAGTTTAAAATATTAATATGGAAGAAGAAAGAGAAAATAGTAATATTTATTTAACTCCAGAAGATAGAAAACCTCACGTTCAAGAAGAGCCTTTTAATAGTGAAATTTTTCCTTCAATGACAACTGATATTGAAGTTCAAAAAGAGAAAACAAAGGCGCCACTTACTGATGAAGAAGCTGAACTTCTTAAAAAAAGAAAGAATGTAGCGGGTTTTATTTTGATAGCGATGTTAGATGTAGCTCTCTTTGCTTACATCATATATCTTGTCATCTCAATCTTTGCAAATATTGCTTAATTTACGGAACACCTATGGTGTTCCATTTTTCATAAAAATCACTAGTGTTTTTACTATAAACGAGTGGCCAAAAATGATATACTTTTTAGGCTATGGATTATAGAAATGAATTAAACAACAAGCAATATGAGGCAGTAAGTTCTGACAAGCAATATTTAAGAATTATTGCTGGCGCTGGTAGTGGAAAAACTAGAGTTTTAACCTACAGAATTGCCTATTTAATCGAGAAATTTAATGTTCATCCTTATCAAATTGTGGCAATTACTTTTACTAATAAAGTCGCTCGTGAAATGCAAGAAAGAACCTCAGCCTTACTTCCTGATTACAATCTTTCTGGCTTAATTATCTCTACTTTTCACTCTTTTTGTGCACGTTTTTTACGTGTTGAAGCTGATCTTTTAGGTTATCCAAGAAATTACATGATTTATGATGATGATGACTCTCTCAGACTTCTTAAATTAATTGGTGTCGAAAAAGGCTTTAAAAAAACTGATGAAACAATAAAACAAGCCGCAAGCTATATAGGTAGTCAAAAAATGATGGGTCGTTTACCAAGCGACGTCAAACTTGGTCGTAATCCTAAAGAAAAATTATTTTTAGAATTTTTTAAAGAGTATGAACTTAGGAAATCTGAAGCATACGCTTTAGATTTTGATGATTTGTTAATTTATACCATCAAAATTTTAAAAGAATTCCCAGAAGTTAGAGCAAAATATGCTTCAAGATATAAACACATTCTTGTTGATGAATTTCAAGATACAAATGATGTTCAATTTGAACTTTTACGTCTTTTAACAAATGAAGATACTTCAATTTATGTTGTTGGCGACCCTGATCAAACAATTTATACCTGGCGTGGAGCAAACCAAAAAATCATTCTTGATATCGATAAAATTTTTAGACCAATGGAAACGATTATTTTAAACGAAAATTATCGTTCAACCAGTAAAATTTTGGAAGCAAGCAATAAACTTATTTCAAAAAATGTTGATAGAGTTAAAAAAGATCTTTTCACTAACAACAAGGGTGGAAATGATATCATTATTCGAAATTTAGATAGCTCAATTAGTGAAGCAAACTTTATTGGAAATACAATTTTAGAGATTAAATCAAAAAATCCTGAAGTAGACTATAAAAATATCGCAATTTTATATCGTTCATCTTATTTATCTCTTAAAATTGAAAACGCATTAACGACACGCGGAATCCCATATAAAGTTTATGGTGGATTAAAATTCTACGCTCGTAAAGAAATCAAAGATGCTTTAGCTTATTTTCATCTTCTTTTAAATGATAAAGATGATGTTTCTTTTACTAGAATTTGTAATTTTCCACGTCGTGGATTTGGCGATAAAAATTTAGAACTTGCTAGAAAAGAAGCTTCTGATTATAAACTTGGAATCTTAGAATATTTCAAAAAGATTGAAAATTATACAACAAACATTAAACCATCCATTGTTAAGTCGATGAAGGAACTTGTTGAAAAAATGGAAGCAACTGCAACTAAATTAAATGTAAATTTAGAGGCTTATAGCGAGGTTTTAGATCAATTTCTTAAGGATATTGGATTTTATAAGGCACTTGAAGATGGTGAAGATCAAGATGATAGAATTGAAAACGTTCATGCTTTAATTGATGACGTTAGAACTTATCTTAAAAACAATCCAGAAAGTAATTTTGAAGAATATCTTCAAAATATTGCTTTAATGACTTCACAAGATGAAATCACTGGTGATAACAATGTCTCACTTATGACAGTTCACACGGCAAAAGGTCTTGAGTTCGACTATGTGTTTGTAATGGGACTTAACGATGGGGTTTTCCCAAATCAAAGAGCAATAAATGAAAGAGATAAAGATGGACTTGAAGAAGAAAGACGTCTTGCTTATGTTGCATTTACAAGAGCGAAAAAACAACTTTATTTAACTTTAAACCGTGATTATTCTTATTCATTACAAAGTAATAACATTCCATCTCGCTTTATAAAAGAAGCTGAAATTAAATTACCTGAATTTAAATTCCTTGGTGAATCTTTATCTTTTGGTCAGCAAAACAATCAAAATATCTATTTCTACGACTTTAATAAAAACAATAAAGGTACAGGAATTTATAAGAAAACAAACAAACTTCCTGATTCGCTCACAAATATTAATGTTGGAAACGGAATCACATGGAATGTTGGCGACATCTGCATGCACACTGTTTTTGGAAGAGGAAAAGTAGTCAAAGTTGAAAATGATATAATTGAAGTTGTTTTTGATGACTTTGGCAAAAAAACTCTTCTTGCATCACATAAAGCTTTATCAAAACTAGTGGGGTAAAATATGGAATTTTTAGAGGCGCAAAAGAAACACGACGAATTAGTAAAGCTTATCGAAAGATATGCTAAAGAATATTATATTGATGACAACCCTAGTGTTAGTGACCAAGTTTATGACCAAAAAATGGAAGAGTTAGAAGCTCTTGAAAAAGAATGGCCAGAACTCATCACTCGTAATTCACCAACTCAAAGAATCATTGGCACAGTTTTAAAAGGATTTAATAAAATAACTCACCAAGTTCAAATGTTGTCTCTTGCTGATGTATTTAACGAAGAAGAACTTGTTGATTGGGTTAAAAAAGTCGATATTGAACTTGAAGATCAAACTGAATTTGTGGCTGAAATGAAAATTGATGGCCTTGCAATGAGCCTTGTTTATCAAGATGGAAACTTAGTTTATGCTGCGACAAGAGGAGATGGCACAACTGGGGAAGACGTCACAACAAATGTCTTAACAATTCGTGATATTCCAACTCGCATTCCTTTAATGGGTAGGGTTGAAGTGCGTGGCGAAATCTATATGCCTAAAAAATCTCTTGAAGAACTTAACGAAGAAAGAGAAAAGACAGGCGAACCATTATTTGCTAATGCTCGTAACGCAGCCGCAGGTTCAATAAGAAACTTAGATAGCAATGTTGCTAGAAGTCGTAAACTTGATGGATGGTGGTATTATTTTACAAACGCACAAGATTTTGGAATCAAAACTCACTATGAATCGATTTTAAGACTTAAAGAAATGGGATTTAAAACAAATCCAGAGGCACGAATTGTAAAAGGCACAAAAGAAATTCTTTCTTACGTGAATGAATACACCGAAAAACGTGACTCACTTCCTTACGACATTGATGGAATTGTTTTAAAAGTTAACGATTTTTCTAAATATGACACACTTGGATACACCGCTAAAACTCCAAAATGGGCTGTGGCATATAAATTTCCACCAAAAGAAGTTAAAACTAAACTTTTAGATATCATTTATACAGTTGGGAGAACTGGAAAAATTACTCCAAATGCTGTTTTAGAACCTGTCCGAGTTGCTGGCTCTCTTGTTCAAAGAGCGACTTTACATAATGAAGATTTTGTTAAAGAGAAGAATTTAATGATTGGTGATACAGTCATTTTAAGAAAAGCCGGAGACATCATTCCTGAAGTTGTTCGCGCTATTCCTGAAGAAAGGGACGGTACAGAAAAACCATTTGAAATGATTGAAAACTGCCCAGTTTGCGGCTCAAAACTTGAAAAAGTTGATGCAATGCATTTCTGCAAAAACTTAAATTGTCCATCGAGAAATATTGAATCTCTTATTCATTTTGCAAGTAAAGATGCAATGGATATTGAAACGATGGGAGAAAAAGTTACTCAAGAATTCTTCGATCTTGGAATTATTAGAACCATTCCTGATATTTATGAAATTTATAAACATCGTGATCGAATTATTACGATGGATGGATGGAGCAATAAATCTGTTGATAAACTTCTTGATGCCATCGAAACTAGTAAAAAGAATAGCTTAGAGAGATTACTTTTTGGACTTGGCATTAAAGAAGTTGGTAATAAAATGGCAAAAACTTTAGCGAGAAGATTTAATACACTCGATAATTTAATGCATACAAGTTATGAAGATTTAATTAAAATTAATGATATTGGAGAAGTTGTGGCAAATTTGATTGTCGAATATTTCTCTAATGAACACAATATTGAGATTATCAATCGCTTAAAAGAAGCAAATGTTAATACAATTTATCTTGGAAGTAACAAATTTGATGAATCAAATCCATTCTTCAATAAAAAAGTTGTATTGACTGGATCACTTGTTGAATTTACTCGTGATAAAGCGACTAAAATATTAGAGGATTTAGGAGCCCATGTTGTTGGAAGTGTTTCTAAAGCAACCGATTTTGTTCTTTGTGGATCTGATCCTGGTTCCAAATACGACAAGGCACAAAAACTTGGTATTAAAATTATTAATGAAGAAGAATTTAAGAATATGATTGGAGGAGAATGATGAAACCTGTAAATAAAGATGTTTTAAAAGATGCAGCAAATCGTCTTTTATTCGATATGAAAGACGAGGAATATGACACACTTTTAAAAGAATTTGGAGCAATTCAACATCAATTAGAATTAATTGGAAATATTGAAGGAGTCGATTCAGTCGAACCAATGACTTTTCCTTTTGATGTTTCAATTACTTATTTAAGAGAAGACGAACCTATTGAACCTCTTTCTAGAGATGAAGTTCTTAAAAATGCACACGACGTAAAAGATGGTCAAATCAAACTTCCAAAGGTGGTCGGCTAATATGAAAAGTTATTTAGATTTAACAATTAAAGAAATTCATGAAGCGTTAGTTAATGGTAAAACTAATCCTCTTGAACTTACAAAAGAAGCTATTAAAAGAGCTAAAGAGAATAATGACAATGCTTTTGAAATGATTATCGAAGAAGATGCCATTAAAAGAGCTGAAGAATTATCAAAACTCCCTGTTCCTAAAGACAATTATTTCTTTGGTATTCCTTATGTTGCAAAAGATAACTATTCAACAAAAGGATACGAGACAACTGCAAGTAGTAATATTTTAAATGGTTATGTGCCAGTATTTGATGCTACAGTTATCAAACTTTTAAATGATGCAGGCGCAATTTTAATTGGTAAAACAACTTTAGATGAACTTGCAATGGGTGGCACAGGAACTAGCGGACATAAAGGTGTAACTTTTAATCCATATGACAAGTCACACACAAGACTTGTTGGTGGATCAAGTGCGGGAAGTGCAACAGCAGTAAGTGATGCAATTGTACCTTTCGCTCTTGGAAGCGATACTGGAGATTCGGTTAGAAAACCTGCTTCATATGCAGGACTTGTTGGTTTTAAACCAACTTGGGGATTAATTTCTCGTTTTGGCTTATTTCCATTTGCACCAAGTTTAGATCATGTTGCTTATTTTACAAGATCTGTTTTTGATTCAGCTCTTGCGACTGAACTTTTAGCAAAACATGATGAGAATGATTCAACTTCATCTTATAAAGAAAGAGATAATTATCTTTCTTATTCAAGTGATGTAAAAGGCAAAAAGATTGCTGTCATTAATGGAATAATTAATTCAATCGAAGATAAAGAAGTCATTGATGCTTTTAATAAAACTTTAGCCTATTTAGAAAAAAACGGCGCAAAAGTCGAATATATTGATGTGGATATTAATTTACTTAGAGCAATTTATCCAACATATATGATTATTTCTTGTGCTGAAGCTACAAGTAATGATGCTAACTTAGATGGCATTAAATTTGGCCCAAATTATGGCGGAAAAACATATAGTGAAGTAATGTTTAATGCTCGAACAAAAGGTTTCTCAGCTCTTATTAAAAGAAGATTTGTTATTGGAAGTTATGCATTGATGAGAGAAAACCAAGAAGAAGTTTTCTTAAGAGCTCAAAAAGCAAGACACTTTATTGTTAATACTTTTAATAAAATTTTTGAAAAATTTGACGCAATTTATGTGCCAGCCGCACCATCTATTGCTCCATTAATCAATAAAACAAGTGAAAACTTCAATGAAGATTTTATGATTGCTGATAACTGGATGGCAGTTGGTAATTTTGGTGGCTATCCATCAATTACTTTACCTATCGGATTTGAAAATGATATGCCGCTTGGTGGAAATTTATTTGCCAAACCATTTGATGAAGTAAATCTTTTTGGAATTGCTAGTAAGATTGAAGAAGGAACAGGCTTAATTAACTTAAATTATCCTGAATATGCTTCAAAAAAGGAGGGAAAGTAAGATGAATTTTGAAACAGTTGTTGGTATTGAAATTCACGTTGAGATGAAAACAAAATCAAAAATGTTTTCTCTTGCACCAATTAGTTTTGGGTTAACTCCTAATAGTGAAGTTGTTGCTTTTGATATGGCTTTTCCAGGTACTATGCCTCGAGTAAATAAAGAAGCTGTAAGAAATGCAATTCGAGTTTCAAACGCTTTACATATGAGCATCGATCAAGAAATTTGGTTTGATAGAAAGAATTATTTCTACTCAGATTTACCAAAAGGTTTCCAAATTACTCAACAAGCTAGACCAATCGGAAGTGAAGGTTATCTCACAATTAATGTAAATGGTAAAAATAAGAAAATTGGTATCGAAAGACTCCACATGGAGGAAGATACTTGTATGCAACACCATTTTAGTGACTACACCTTACTTGATTACAATAGAGCGGGCATCCCTTTAATTGAAATTGTTTCTAAACCTGAAATTAGAAGTGGCGAAGAAGCAAGAAAATATGTCGAAAAAATTAGAGAAATTGTTACTTTTGCCAATGTTAGTGATGGAAAAATGGAAGAAGGTTCTTTAAGATGTGACGTCAACGTTTCTATTAGACCTTATGGAAGCGATAAATTTGGCACTAAAGTTGAAATCAAGAACTTGAACTCAATTGCTAATGTTGAAAAAGCAATTGATTTTGAAGCAAAAAGACAAAGTGAACTTTTACTTTTAGGAAAAGAAGTAGAACAAGAAACAAGACGTTTTGATGAAGCTAAAAAAGAAACTGTCTTAATGAGAAAGAAAACTGATGCAGTTGACTATAAATATTTCACTGAACCTAACATTCCACCTATTAAGTTAAGTGATGAATTTGTAAAAGATGCAATCGACACATGTCCTGAACTTTATGATCAAAAACTTGAAAGATTCTTGAATGTTTATGGATTAAATGAAGTTGATGCAAAGATCATCTTATCTAGCGTTGATATGGCGAATTATTACGATGAATGCACCAAATTCACTAAACTTTATCAACCACTAGCAAACTTTATAATCAGCGATGTTAATGGATATTTAAATAAGAACAATATCTCTATTTTAAATTTCAAAGTTGAACCTAAATTCATCAGTGAACTTGTTGAATTAATTCAATCTAAGAAAATCAACTCATCTCAAGGTAAACAAATTTTTGAAAAATTAGTTAAAGAAAATAAATCACCTTTAATCATTCAAAAAGAAGTTGGAGCAGTTTTAATTAATGATGAAAACGAGATTTTAAAACTTGTACTTGAAGTTTTAGAGGCTAATCCAACATTAAGAGATGACTTTAAAGCAGGTAAAACTAGAGCTCAAGGTTTTGTCATGGGTCAAATCATGAAGAAGACTGGCGGAAAAGTTAATCCAGGAATCGCAAATAAACTTATTCTTCAAGAACTCAATAAGTAATTTAAATTCAAAATTGTTAGTTAACTTGTAGTATAATTTTTACATGAAGTTAAATGAAATTTTTGAAAATAATGAAGTAATCTTGATAGTTCCAAAAGAACTTAAAGATTACTTTTTTGAGTTTAGAAAGACTTCACCTTTAATTAACTTCAAATTATTTACGATTGATGAGCTCATTACTAACATTAAAGGATCATATTTAAATAAAGAAGTTATCAAACTTGGACTGAAATACTTTTCTGATTTTTCATTTTCAAATATTAAAGAAATTTCCAAACTTTGTTTTTATATTTTAGATAAAAAATTATTGAAAAATGAAAAAATAATTAAGTTTTGCAAGGTTTTAGAGGAAGAAAAGTATATTTCCGAAAATCGTGATTTCATAAATTTACTAAAAAACCGTAGATTGATTTTTATAAATTATGAAGATTCAAGTTATGTAAAGAATTTTTTAAAGCACTATGAGATAACAAATTTTGCTTTTTATCCTTTAAGCGAGATTCTCGGCAACAATGATAATTTAACTTATCACGAATTCTTCAATGTTGGAGATGAAATCAAATATTCTTTTAATGATGCTCTTAGGAAAATAAATTTAACTAAGAAACCAAATGAAATCATATTTTCTTTAGATATAGAACGCTATAAATTTTATTTAGATCTTTTTGTCACTAACTTAAATTTACCAATTAATTTTAAAGAAAATTTAAGCTTCAAGAATACCAAAATTTATAAAGAGACTTTTCAACTAATTAGCGATGAGTTTAAAATATTGTCCTTCTTAAACGAAAATAAAGATAGGTATAATCAAGAAGAATTTGATTCTTTTTATAACTTATTAAGTTTTTATGAAATTGATAATTTGAAGAATAAGAAATTCTATTTCAATGAAATCGCTAATTCATTATCTTTAGGAAACGAACTTTATGCAAACGGAATGGAAATTACTTCGAATAAGGTTTTTTCACTAAATAAAGAAATTTATATTCTTGGATTAGATAATTCATTTTTACCAAAAGCTAAAAAAGATAATAAATATTTCTCATACGATGAACTCTATTCATATGGATTTGACTCTCTTAATGAGGTTAATTTGATGAATAGCAAACTCGAAACTGCTTTTATTAAGCAAAAGAATGTTAAATTTATCTCTTATCATTTGAAAGATAACAATGGTCAATATTCCCCAAGTTATTACATCTCTGCTTTTAAAATGCAAAAAGTTAAAAATGAGATTCAAAGTGAAGAATATATTGGCGATGTTTCAAAATTTTACTATCGAAATTTCTACGATAAGTTTAAGAAAAGCGGGATTGTAACTGAAGATTTGAAAGTCTTTAAGGATCTTTATAATAAAGAGATTCCTTTTACATACTCTTCTGATTTTAACAAGTTTGAGGGGTATCAATATAATGAGAAAACCCATTATTCATACTCTAATCTTAAAACTTATAAAGATTGTCCTTTTGCCTATTTTTGTGACAACATTTTGAATGTTTCAGTGTTCGAAAAGAGTATTTATCAAAAATACGGAACATTAATTCATGAAATTCTTGAACATGTTTATGAAAACGGATTTGATTTTGATAAAGCAAAAGATGAAGCATTAATTGGAGTAATTGCAAAAGGCGAAACTATCGAACCTAAAGAGAAGATTCTTCTAAACAGATTTTTTGATGAAGTAAAAAATGCAGTTAACCGAATTATTTTACCTCACAAGAAGAATATGAGTTTTGTTAAGAACTATTCTGAACTTACTCTTTTTACTTATGAAGATGTTGATGCAAAAAGATTTATTGAAGGTGAAAATTTAAAAGTAGAATCAATTAATTTTCACACATTTTTCAAAGGAACTATTGATAGCATCGTAGAAACGAGTGGAGATAATATCTTTATTATTGATTACAAAACCGGGAATGATAGTTTTAGTAAAAACAATGTTTTGAAATATAAACTTGATCTCCAATTACCTACTTATATTTATCTCATAAATAATTCGAATCTCAAAAGTTTTGAAGGTAAAAAAATTGGCGGCGCGTTTATTGAAAGAGTTATTGCAAGTGATGCTCGTTTTTATAATTATTATCATCCATCTCCAGAAGATTTTGAGGGTCTTAAACTTAATGGAGCATTTTTAGACGACTACGATGCACTATTAACTTTTGACTATACTATAAATGAAGAAAATAAATCTTCTGATTTTGTGCTTGGTTTAGAAACTGGAAAAGCTAAAAAAGATAAATTCGCACTTAACGGAAACGGAAAGGGCAGAACCAAGAAGTCATCAATTGAAGATTTTTTAAAATTTGAAAAAGCGGTGAAGAACAATTTACATGATTCAGTTCGCGCAATTGCAAATGGAAATTTTGAAATCGAACCTTATAAAAAAGGTAAAACGATTGTCGGATGCACTTTTTGCAAAAATTACGATATTTGTTTTAAACGCAATAAGATTGAGGAGTTGGAATAGTGGATTTTAATAAAGAACAAAAGGATGCTATTTATAGTAAAGGCAATATTATTGTAAGTGCAGGAGCAGGAAGTGGTAAAACCACTGTTTTAACTGAGCGTGTTAAACAAAATATTCTTGGAAATGTAAGTGGAAAAGTCGCTTTGGATGAACTATTAATTTTAACTTTTACTAACGATGCTGCAACTTCAATGAAAAATAAAATCAAAGAGGCTTTATCAGCTAATTCTGAATTATCAGATTTAGTTCCTTTTGTTGATAGTACTCACATCGAAACGTTTGATGCCTATTCTCAATTTATTCTGAAAAAATATGGACAAAGAATAGGGATAAATACAGCAATTAATGTTTTAGATAACGATATACTTTTTGTTAAAATCGCAAATACCTTAAGAAACATTTTAGATAATCAATATCTAGAAAATAATGCCACTTTTGCGGAGATAATTTACAAATATTGCTTAAAAAATGACAATAAATTCTTCCAATTTTTGTTAGATATTTTCAATGAAATTTTATTGAAACAAGAAGATCCTGCTAAATTTTTAGAAGAATATAGAAAGAACATATTAACTAAAGATTATTTTGAAGATCTTCTGGTGAGAGCTGGTGAAATTGCTACTAAATATTTAGCTGAAATCAAAGAGAAAAAGAAAGAACTAAATGATATAAATCTACTTGGCGTTGTAGATGAAGCGATTGCACCTTTATCTGATGAATTAACTGTTGAATATCTGATAACATTAAATGAATTTTTTGATAGTTTTGGTGATATCTGGAATAAACTCAAGAAGTGTCTTGATGATTTGAAAGATAGTTTAAATTATGATATCGATTATCGAATTTCTAAAGAAATATCTAAGCGCTATAGAGCAATCTCAGCTTTATCATATTTTTTGTTAGATGATTATCGTAAATATGATATCGAATATCAAATTACTTACCTTAATTACATAATTGATAATATTTTGCTTAAAACTTTAAGTGAAATCGACAGATTTAAAAAAGAAACCGGCTTTTATACATTTGGCGATATCGCAAAACTATCGATTAAGATTTTAAAAGAAAATGAGGATATTCGAAACGAACTTAAATATAAATATAAACTCATAATGATTGACGAAACCCAAGATACTTCTGAATCACAAGAGGAATTTATTGATTTAATTGCTAATAATAATGTTTTCTCGGTTGGAGATATAAAACAATCAATTTACCGTTTTAGAAATGCTCGCCCTGAACTTTTTAAAAGAAAATATGATAAATATTCTGCTTTAGATGGCGGAAGAGCCATCAACATGAATAAAAACTTTAGAAGTAGAAGAGAAATTTTAGATATGATTAATATCGTATTTTCTCGTTTGATGACGAATGAATTTGGCGGAGCAGATTACGCTAAAGATCACTTAATTGAGGCATCAAATACAATTTATGATGAGTATAAAGATCAAAAACATGGTATTTTTCAAATGCCTTACTCGGGAATTTATTTTGATAAAGATGGAAATGAGCAAGATAATGCTGAAGCAAAAGTTAAAGCTGAGGCTAGCGCAATTTGTGACAATATCATTAAGAGAATGAATAATGGTTATCACGTATATGATGCTAAAGAAAAGAGATTAAGACCAGCGCGATATAGCGATTTTACAATTCTCACCTATAAAGGTAAAAAATTTAAATATTTTGAAGAAGTATTTAAAGAGAAAAATATACCTTTAAATGTTATATATACAGATGATTTAAAAGAAGATAATTCGATAGTAGTTTTAATTAATATTTTCTCTTTGATTAATATCTTAAGTAAGGAAGAGAAGAACGAGGGTGAAGTTCGCCATTTACTTGCTTCAATTTTAAGATCGTTTGTCTTCAACTATTCTGATGGAGATTTATACAAAATATTTACTCAAAATAAAGATGGATATAAAGAAGATGAAATCTATCTAAAAATACTCAATTTGTCAAAAAACTTTGCAAAAGGCTCATTAAAATTGTTATTTGAGAAAGTTATGAAAGAGTTTAACTATATTAAAGCTTTTGCAAGGATTGAAGATGCAATTAACACTTTAGATAAAAATAACATTTTCTATAACAAGACCAAAACCATGGATGAACTCGGTTATACTCTTGATGACTTCGTCCTCTATTTAAAATCTTTAAGCAACTTTAATATTAAAATGGATCAAACTATTTATAGTGAAAAAGGGGATGCTGTAACTTTAACAACTATTCATAAATCTAAAGGACTTGAATATAATCTTGTTTATTTGCCTTGCCTTTATGATTTTGTCGAACCTAAATTTAAAAATAATGGCGACTACTATGTTTTAAGTGGCAAATATTTCTTCCTTCCATTTTTTGCTGACCCACATAAAGACACAAACTTAATCGGTCTTATTTTAGAAAATGATAAAGGACCAATCATTGCTGATAAAGAAGAAAGATTAAGACTTCTTTATGTTGCTTTAACTAGAGCTAAAGAAGATTTAGTTCTTGTTTTATCAAAAGATAAAGTTAAGGACTATGTTACTGTCTTTGAAGAATATGTTGATAGAGTGGAAAGGCGTTACGCTAAAAGAAACGTGTCTTTAACTGAAGAAGAGGCACTAAAAATCGCTAAATATGAACTTGAAACCTATGTTCAAGACCATAATGGTGCTAACTTTAATGAATTTTTATTTAATGCTTTTGTTGATTACGACTTAGACCCTTTTATGGATCAAAGAATAATGGATCTTGATCAAATTCTTGAAGAGCAACAATTTGAGGATCAAAATTTAGAGAAAGTTTTCAAAAAAGAAATATTAAAAGCCTATATTTTTAGTAATCACAGTTTTGATAATGTAGATTTCGCATCAATTAAAGAAAAAGTAGAGAAAGAATTTAGTGCACCAAAAGCTGTGCCTTCTAAAGAAGTATTACTATGGGAAGGAGCAATAAAGGTTTATAGTGAATATCTTTTAAAAATTAAAGAAATAATCTTTGGTAGCGACAATATTGAACTAGAATTTTATTTCTATTGCTTTAAAAAATTAAAAGTCACCAACTTAACTGTTGAAGTAGTAGATTTAATTAAGAAAGAACTGGATATCAATAAAACAAATAAACTTGAAGAAATTCTTAAGAAATATTTTGTTAAAAACGAAGATGAAAAGATAGCATTTAATTCAATTGAATCTAAAGAAGGAAAAAAAGTTATTGAAATAAATATAGAAAAAGAAAATGCTGTAAAACTTAAGAAAGCAAGCAAAGACCGCGATGATGAAAGCGATGAAACGACTTTAGACTTTGGAACACACATTCACTCTTTACTCGAAACCGTTTCATTTAATAATCCAAACTTAGATTTTATATCTAGCGAAAGAGAAAAACATCTTGTAGAGAAAACACTTAAACTTTTAGAAACGTTGAATGTAAAAGATGCAAAAGTTTTTAAAGAATATCAATTTGTTGATGAAACTAATGGTCGTAAAGGTATTATCGATTTGCTTTTGGTCTTTGAAGATAAAGCAATAGTAGTTGACTATAAATTAAAGAATATTAATGATGAAAAATATAAAGACCAACTTAATGTATATAAGAAATATATCGAGTCTGCTTTTTCTCTTCCAACAAAGACTTATTTGCTATCGATAATCGATAGCAACTTAGTAGAAAGTAAATAATTAATTTTAAAATAACAGTAGTTTTGCAGAGTTTTTAGGGAAAAAGTCTATTTTTTACTCTTTTCTGCTTTTCTTTTATCATTGATATCCTTCATGACTTTTTCATCAATTAAAGTAATGTTATGTTCTTTAGCGTATTTGACACAGCCATTTAAAACTGTTTTCAAAAATACTCTAGGAACCTTGACTAACATCGCACAAGCTTCATCGGTAAATTTAACAGAAGGATCAATTCTTTCAGAAGCGTAACGTACTGATGCTACACTATTTGATTGAACATCTGGAATAGGACATTTTAGAGGTCTTTTTGACTTTGAATACCAGAAATAAGTTGAGTCTCTATAACCATAATCAACAGGCACTTTAGGCGAAACCAAGTTTAACTGTTTCTTTAAAATCTTTATATGAATCTTCTAAGAAATTTAAGGCACACTTTCCTTTTTTAAAATGTTTTAAGCAGTATTAGATGAATTTCTGCATTCAAGAATCATGGCATAGTAATCTTTACCTGCTATGTAATAAGGAAAACATAATGATTATGCACCTTATGTTGTTTTTCCTTCATCTTCTATTGTAGAAATTAATATCGTTGGCATCGGAAAGAATGCACTTGTTTGGTAAAAATTATCTACTATTCTTAAATCTTTAAAACTTGAGATTGTATTGTCCTCCATCACTGACAATATTTTCGATTTTTATCGAACAATTTTCAAGTGAGTAGATTTAAGGTTTAAATTTTAGTTTTTTCTTTTATAATTAATGAGCGTAAGGGTTCGTAGTTCAGTTGGGAGAACGCTTCGTTCGCAACGAAGAGGTCGCCAGTTCAAGCCTGGTCGGATCCACCAATTAACTTAGTAGAAGGTTTGAACTTTTTTAGAAATTAGTTTCAAACCTTTTTATAATGTGGAACTTTGCATTTGATAATTGGCTTATATTTGAAAACATTTATAGGCCAGTTTGACCTCTAAAAATTTAAACAATCGGCCAATTTGGCCTTTTTAATATAGACTAATAGGTCAAAATAGTTTATTAATAAACAATGAACTTAACATTACTAGAAACGAGAAATAAATATAACCTCTCTCAAATTGAAGCATCAAAAATTGCAAAAATTCCTTGAAGGACATATAGGAGATACGAAACCGATAATGGATATGGAGATGTAATTAAAAGAGAAAATATTATTGCTCGACTTAATAATCATTTTATCATTGATGAAGAAAATGGTCTTTTGACTATTGATGACATTAAAGCCAAACTAACTTATTTATTCGATAATGAATATAGCGGAATGATTAATTATTGCTACCTATTTGGTAGCTATTCGAAAGGAACTGCTAAAGAAAATAGCGATGTTGATTTATATGTTTCAACCTCATTAACTGGTTTAAAGTTTGTAGGTTTAATCGAGAGAGTCAGAGAAACACTTAATAAGAAGATTGATTTGATTAGAGATAGTGAAATCGAAAATAATTTTGATTTAACTTTTGAAATATTCAAGACTGGAATTAAAATTTATTGTTGATTTTGATTACGCAAATTTCGTTGTTCTCTACCTACTAATCAAACAAATCAGAATGGGAACCGGTATCAATAAGAGTTAAGGTTAAAATTTGTTCTTCAATATAATATATTAAAAGCCAATCAGGTTTAATATGACACTCGCGAAATCCTTTAAATTCGCCATTCAATTCATGATCTTTATATATAGGGTCGAGCTTTTTTCCTTGCGAAATAGTACTGATTACTTGGTCCAAAAGATGCAAATTGAGACCACGTTTTTTCATTAATTTATAACTTTTTTAAAAGCAGCAGTGAATTTTATCTTATACATTATTCATTAAGAGCTTTTCTTAGCTCATCAATATTGTTATAGGATTGGACTGTTGGGTCCCTAGAAATACTTTTTGCTTCAGCCATAGCTGCCAACACTTTTTCTTTATATTGTGGCATTTCTATGGTGAAAGGAAGACCACCGCGCAAAACACATTGATGTAAAAAAATGTTAACAGCGCTGGACATATCAAGGCCTAGTTTATCAAACAAATCTGAAGCTTGTTTTTTAATATTAGAATCAATTCTTATTTGTGTTGGAATAGTTGACATAAAGTACCACCTTTTAATATTATTTTATCAAAATGGTATACAATGTAAAGCAATTCATTGGTTATTCATATATTAATCATAGATTAACTTTAACGAATCTTTTTTAGCTTCCAAACTTTGCGACTTTTGAGTTTTCGAATTAGGTATTTAGGTTGGGGATGACCTGCAAACAGCTTATTTAACCTTAAAATGCTCACAATTATATGCTTTGCCATTAAAATCGTATCTAATTTAAGGGAAAGGCTAGCAATCGATGAGAAGATTTAATAATTTTGATATCAAGAAGTGGAATTTTGTTTTAGAAACACTAAACCTTATTGTTTCTATTTATAAGGAAACAGGAAAGCAGGAGCTTTATCTTAAACAATGTCCTGAGAAGTTGGATAAATTAGTTGAAATTGCTCTTGGCCTTTAAACTCTGTTGCTTAATTTTCTTTTTGAATGTAATTTAAGCAATAATTTTATATACTTTAAACATTACGAGAGGAATTAGCATGAGAAGTAACGAAGTGTTTTCTTGTTTTGTTGCAAGAGAATTGAAAAAGAAAACTGAAATAATTAAAGATGAAGATGAAGCTGAAAGAATAAGTAAAGAACTATTTGATTTAGTTAAAGAAGAACAATCAAACAATGAAGAAACAAATAAATTGTTTGATCTTTATTTTTCATTTGAAACAGAAACAAATAGAGATAAAGCTCTTGAATTAGGCAAAAAGATTTTAGAGATAGAAACTGATGATTTAGATGTTAAGTCACGTTTGTTAAATTTTACTTGTTCAACACCTACTGAATTTATTCAAGAATCACTTAAACTTGAAAGTGAAACGCATGATGAGTTTCTTAAATATAATGATTTAAGCGAAGACTATTTAACAAAAGAGGAAGACAATTTTCTTTACATGAAGATTGAAAATCGAGGATATATCCGCTTACTTGATCAAATTGGGGAAGCTTACTTTGAGGAAAAGAAATTTGA
>CALVRY010000011.1 GCA_944358755.1 uncultured Bacilli bacterium | reverse complement strand
GAAACCAAAGAACTTACTGTTTTTAAGCAAAAAAGTTAAATAAAGTCGAAAGTTAATTTAGTTTGAAAATTGACCAAATGATTTAGTGCTAAATTCTAACTAGTTTTTGAGGTATTTTATGACAGAACGTGAAAAGATGCTTGCCGGAGAAATTTACAATCCTGCAGATAAAGAATTAGCTACATTATCACTTGCAGCAAAACATAAAGCTTTTTTATTAAGTCAAACAGATCCAATGGATAGCGAAACATATCTAAAAAGATTATATGATTTGATTCCAGGACTTGGAGAAAATGCTTATCTTGCACCAGGTGTTCAAGTGGATTATGGAGTTCACATCAAAACTGGCAAAAATTTTTTTATGAATTATGGTGCCGTGCTTTTAGATTGTTGTCCTATAGAAATTGGTGACAATGTTATGTGTGGAGTTGGCGTTCATATTGTTACACCTGTTCATCCATTATCTTACGAAGAAAGAAATCCAAGAGAATTCGAAGATGGTGTACATGATTTAGAATATGCAAAACCAATTAAGATTGGAAATAATGTTCGGCTAGCGACTGATGTTACTGTTTGTGGTGGCGTTACAATTGGAGATGGTGCAGTAATTGCAGCTGGAGCTGTTGTTGCAAAAGATATTCCTGCAAATGTTTTAGCAGGAGGCGTACCTTGCAAAGTTATTAGACCACTAACTGAAAAAGACAAACTTGGAATTTATAACGATTAATATCGTACTCTTCTTTAATTCTAATATTTGTGCTGTTCATTGATTTGTCAGCACTTTTTTCTTTATATATGAAAAATGAAACTGCTAGAATATAGAAAAGGAAACAAATACTATGAAAAAAATTTTACTTTTAAGCTTTTCTGCTTTATTGCTTTTTGGAATAGGTGCATGTGGCGAACAAGAGATTACACCTGATCCAAGTATTGAAGACGATGATAAGAAGGATGACGATAATAATAATCCTGGCGAAAATGAAGATAAGGATGATGACGATAAAGAGCCAGAACCTGAACCAGAAAAAGAAGATTTTACAATAGTTACCAAAGATAATGGTTTGAGTGCTCAAAAAGATAGTTATGTCTTTTCAAATGCTGAAGATGGCGATGAATTTCCTCCTGAAGCCAAAATTAGGTTAACTACTGATGTTTCTTGGAGATATTGTTCCTCTTTAAATGAGGATGAAACAAAAATTGTTGTAGAAGATGAAAAAGTAATTCCTTTAGAAGCAGTTAAACTTGATATTGTTACAAACATGGATTTAGTTGGTTCAATGGGAAGTAACGAAATCGATGCTATTGATATCCAATTAGATAGAACTTTAATAAAAGCAGGAGATACAAAACTTAAAGTAACTGTTAAACCAAATAATGGAAGTTCATCAATAAATAAATTAACAACTATTTGTTTAAATGTTTCAGTTAAAGAATTCGGAACCATTGAAGTCGAAACTTATAATGTTAACTTAAATGTCGACCTTACTGGTTTAGCTGAAATTATTGAGAGAGAATCTGAAATAGTCACTTCTGGATCTTTATCTATTTCAGATGATGCTGATAGAGAAGTTGTCTATGGATATTCAGCTGATTATAATAAGTCAGTAAATTTCGATTTAGAAAACATTCCTGAAACAGTTTCGATTACTGATTTTAAGTTTGCGGTCGATCATACTTATAGTGCATGGATTTTTATAGAATGTGAAGAAACTAGTGATAGAATTTGGTTCTCTTTAGAAAGCAAGAGAAATAGTAGTGATTATGACTTAGAACCAAATACGAGTAACAGTGATTCAACTTTAAAGGTATATAAAGACAACGTAACAATCGAAGCAGAACTTGGCGATTATCACGTTTTATAGAAAAAATAGCTGAGTTTTACATTGTTTTTGGTAAAATACGCATTTTATATAAATTTTAATATTAGAATTTTTACAAAATTTTTGATGTGCTAAAAAGAATTATCATAGTTAACAAAAATAATTCTCTTATAGAAATTTATAAGTTTAATCATTAAAATAATTTTGTTAATTTTTGGTGATTATTTATGAAGGGGAATATTTTAAAAATTAGTTTAAATTTATTAGTCGAAATTGCTTTAATTGTTTTTGGTATTTATGGACTTTATTTAAATTTCTTTTCGACTGGATTCATGGGTAATGGATCCACGTTACTTTATTTTACAATTCAAAGTAATATGGCAATTTTAGCGATTGTAATTGTGTTTTTCGTGCTTAAAATTATTCAATTAATTTTAGGAAAGAACTTAATAAACAACTTTTTGTTACATTTAAAATTTGTTTTTACTGTTGGAATTACAATTACCTTCTTGGTTTTCTTTATTTTATTAGCGCCATCACAACAACCTTCATATTTAACTTCAATGACAAACTTAACTGTTCATTGTTTGGTTCCTGTTTTAGCTTTAATAGATTTTTTCTTTTTCGATACTGATATTAAATTTAATAAATTTTCACCTTTAACAGGAACAATATTTCCACTTTTATATTTGTTTTTTGTTTTGATTTGTACTCAAGTTGGAGTGAGTTTTAATGGACAATTTGTTCCATATTTCTTTTTAGATTTTAAAACACTTGGATGGTTTGATATTTCTAATAGAGGAATTGGCGTTTTTTATTACATTTTGATTTTATTATTTTTTGTAATTTTGCTCTGTTATTTATGTATGCTAATTGTTTATTTGGTAGATAAAATTAAGGATAAACCAAGTTTAAAAAGGATATAAATTCGACAAAAACCCTGCAAAACTTAGATTAAATTATAGGAGATTGTTTATGAAGATTGGCTTAATTATTGCAACAGAAGAAGAATATGCAGCTTTAATCAATGGATTTAATATCAAAAATCCAATCAATGAAAATGATTTATTTAACACAATCAAGTTTGTCGTAAACGAACATGAACTTTTTATTGTAAGAAGTGGAATTGGCGAAATTGCTGCTGCAAGTTTAACTCAATATTTAATTACAAAATATAATGTTGAAATGATTTTTAATTATGGTGCATGCGGCGCTTTAAAAGAAAATCGTAATTTAAATGATGTTGTGATAGTTAAAAATGTTGTTCATTACGATTTTGATATTTCGCAAATTGATCCTATCTCTCCAGCAACATATCCTGAAATAAACGATTGTCGAATTCCTTTAAGTAAAAAAATAATTAATAAGGTTAAAAAGAGTTTTCCTAAATTAGAAGAAGTGACTTGTGCAAGTGGTGACAAATTTATTTCAAACGTTGAATTTAAGAAAATGTTAGTTAAAAACTATGATTGCGATATTTGTGATATGGAAAGCGCAGGAATTGTATTAACTTGTTTAAAAAATAATGTTGATGTTTTTTCTTTAAAAGGTGTAAGCGATACTGCATCAGGAGAAGAATATAATTCTTTTGTTGATAGAACCTGCAAAATATTATTTGAGGTTTTAAAAGACGTCCTTTATTCATTATAAAAATAGTACTTTTTGCAAAATTTCCTAAGGATTTTGCAAAAAGACCAAAGTTATAAGCAAATGTTCTGGATTTTTTCATTTTTCTCTAGAAAAATGCAATTTTTATATAGAAATTTTATGCTAAAATTTTTATAGAAATAATTGGAGGCATAAATAATATGGATGCTATTAAATGTATTTTAACTCGTCGCAGTATCAGAAGTTATAAAAACGAACCTGTTAGTGAAGAAGATTTATGTAAAATTTTAGAATGCGCTAGATATGCTCCTAGCGGAATTAATAATCAAGAATGGCATTTTTCAGTAGTCGAAAATAAAAAACGGCTTAATGAAATGAGTAAGATAATTGGAGAAGATATGAATCGTCCTGATTATAATGTGACTTATGGTGCTCCAGTTTTAATTATTGTTAGTCATAAAAGAGGCAATTTGCTCTATGAACATGATGGCGCATGCGCTCTTGAGAATATCTTTTTAGCAGCAAATGCTTTAGGCCTAGGAAGTTGTTGGATAAATCAATTAGGCGATGAAATTCATTACAAAAACCCTAGTTTTGCAGGACTTTTAAAAGAAGCAGGCGTTCCTGAAGGTTATAAAGTTATTGGATGTGCTGCTGTAGGCTATCCAAATCAAAAAGTTGAAGCTAAAGACAGAAAAGAAAATACAATTACAATTTTACGTTAATTTTTTGAAGATTCTTTGCTATTCTCAACCGATTTTTATTTTTTAGACCTTTAATATTATGTATAATATTAAAGCGATTGGGGTAGGTAATTAAGTTATGGAAAAATTTGATGTAGTTGTAGTCGGTGCTGGTCCTTGTGGAATCTATCTTTGTTATGAACTTATAACAAAGAAACCAGATTTAAATATCCTTTTAATTGATAAAGGAAGAGATATTTATCATCGTACTTGCCCTATTTTAAATGGAAAAATTAAACAATGCCCACAAGATATTTTTGGGAAAAGTGAATGTTATCCAAGTTGCTCAATGACAAGTGGATTTGGAGGATGTGGTGCCTTTTCCGATGGAAAATTTAATATCACTAGTGAATTTGGTGGTTGGATGGGTGACTACATGGACAAAAAAGAAGTTGTCGATCTTATCCGCTATGTCGATGCAATTAACTTAAAACACGGCGCACCAGATAAAATTACTAACCCTAACACAAAAGAAATTTTAGATATTGAAAGACGTGGTCTTGCCGTTGGCCTTAAACTTTTAAGAAGTGAAGTTCGTCATCTTGGAACAGAAGTTAACTTAAAACTTCTTCAATCAATTTATGAAGAACTTTTAGCTAAAGGCGTTCATATGAAATTTATGACCGATATCAAAGATATCGTCGTTGAAAAAGATGAAATTCGTGGTGTAATTGATTCAGAAAATAATGAATATTTAGGAAAATATGTTGTTTTAAACGTTGGAAGGCCTGGTTCTCAATGGTTATCAAAATGTTTAAGAAAACATAGAGTTAAGTTAAAGAATAATCGTGTTGATATTGGTGTTAGAGTTGAAACAAATGATGTCATCATGAGCGAAATTAACGAAAAATTATATGAAGGTAAGTTTGTTTTCACAACTAGTGTTGGCACAAGCGTCAGAACTTTCTGTTCTAATCCAAGTGGTCACGTCGTTGTAGAAAATAACAATGGCATTGTTACTGCAAATGGTCATGCCTATAACTCAAGTGATTTAGGAAGTAATAATACAAATTTTGCTTTACTTGTTTCTCATACTTTCACCGAACCATTTAAAGATAGCAACGAATATGCTGAAGATATTTCTGCTCTTGCTAATAAACTTTCTAATGGCACAGTCATTGTTCAAAGATACGGTGATTTAAAAAGAGGAAGAAGAAGTACAGAAAAAAGAATTGAAGAAGGCTTTGTTGTGCCTACCTTAAAAGAAGCTGTTCCTGGTGATTTAGGTCTTGTTTTACCTTATAAAACAATGCAATCAATTATTGAAATGATTGAAGCACTTGATCACATCACTCCTGGAATTGCAAACAAACATACTCTTTTATATGGAGTTGAAGCTAAATTTTATAGTGATAGAGTAGAATGCGATAATAAATTTGAAACAAAAATCAAAAATCTATATGTTGGTGGAGATGGAGCAGGCATCACAAGAGGCTTAGCTCAAGCAGGAGCAAATGGTGTTTATATTGCTCGTAATATCATCGAAAAAGAGAGTAATTAATTATGGATATTAACGTTTTAGCAGTAACTGTTTTTGATACTGGTGGCGCAGCCGCAATATGCGACTTCATTTTTTCATTTTTTGCAATTGCAATCTTAAACTTATTTATTGATTATTTTGTTAAAAGAAAATTTGTTTGGTACACCTTACTTTCTTTTAGTGTCATTTTCTTAATCTCTCATATTTTTATGATGGATTATCTTGCTCAAATTTGCTTAGCAATCATCACCGTTTTAGCAATTGTTGCAATCTTTGTTAATTTAAGTGAATTTAGACCAATTCTTGCTAATAAATTTACTAGAGCTATCAAATTTAAAAAGAAAAAGACCACACTTGAAGTTGATGAACCATATGCTGCAAGCGATCTATATGACATCATCAATACAAGCGTTTTATATCTTTCGCAATATAAAATCGGTGCTCTTTTATCGTTTGTAAGAAACGATAATTTAACCGAAGTTTGTGAAGACGGTAATAATGGTGTTATCTTAAAAGCTCCAGTAAATGCCGAACTTATCGAAACAATTTTTTATAAAGGAACAAGACTTCATGATGGAGCTGTAATTATTAAAGGAAACATAATTTATGCAGCAGCAGTTATGTATAAAGACGTTTCAACCGCAACACTTGATGGAAAATATGGCACTCGTCATAGAGCAGCACTTGCTATTTCTTCACAATACGATTGTGTTACCGTTGTTGTTAGTGAAGAAACTGGAAATATTTCGATTGCTTATAAAGGTGTTTTAGAGCATTACAATCGTGATACATTTAAAAATGCTTTTGCTAATATTATGGAACAAGCCAAAACTCCAATAGAAAATCAGGAGAAAGGTGAAAATGCAGAATAAAGAAACAATTTATTCTTATTTAATTCAAATTCTAACTCTTGCTAAACTTTATAAAGCTGAGATAGCTTTAGGTAAAAAAGCTCAAAATTTAGATAAAATTATTAACCTAATTTTAAAAGCACTCGATGATTTTGAAGAACTTGACACCTTAAATCCACATCAAAATCTAGCACTTAAATATAAGTTAATTGCACAAAACAAAGATGGCGAATATCTTATAGAAGATAAAAAAGGCAAAGAAATTTTGCCAGAATTCTCTCCTTCACTTAACTTAAATTTCAAAGAAGATTTAGATAGATATTTAAACAAAAACCTTGCAAATCTCAACTATTTTTATAAAATTACTAACTTAATAAACCTTGCAGAACTTAAGGAAAATGATCTTGTCACTGATAAAGTAACTCACCCCATATATTTACTTACTATTAAATTGACATTAAATAGTAGTAGAATTATAGGGAAGGGTTTCAAATTTATGAAAGATGTATCTAATTTAAATAAATTAGATAAGTATATATTGTCGGAGGAAAATTAAAATGTCTACACACATTAAAGACTCAGCACATTTTGCAAAAACTGTTCTTATGCCAGGCGATCCTTTAAGAGCTAAATGGATTGCTGAAACTTTCTTAAAAGATTATGAACTTGTAAGTGATGTTCGTGGAATTTTCGCTTATACTGGCTACACCAAAGAAGGCAAAGAAATTAGTGTTATGGCTTCTGGAATGGGCGTGCCTTCAATTGGTATTTATTCTTATGAACTTTTCACTTTTTATGGAGTAGAAAATATTATTAGAATCGGCACAGCAGGAAGTTATCAAAAAGAGTGCCACGTAGGGGATGTAATTATTGCAACAAGTGCTTCGAGCAATTCAAATTTTGCAAATTATTACACCAATAAAGGACTCCATGTTTCTCCATGTAGCGATTTTAATTTAATGTTAAAAGCATATGAAAATGCCAGAAAGTTAAACATTCCAGTTCACGTTGGACCAATTTTCTCAAGTGATATCTTCTATGATCCACAAAAAGATTTTTATAAACTTCCTCAAGAACTTGGAATTTTAGCAGTTGAAATGGAAAGCTATGGTCTTTTCTTAAATGCAATGAGACTTCACAAGAAAGCTCTTTGCTTATTAACAGTTAGCGATTCTTTTGTTAATGATGAAAAAGATTTAACACAAGAAGAAAGAAGTCACAATTTAACAAGGATGGTTAATTTAGCACTTACTTTAGCTTAATAAGGGGGTAACATCTTGAAAATACTTAATGTATTACAAGACATATTCGATCCTAATGCTAATCCGTTAGGATTTACGATTACGATAGTTGGTATTTGTTTAATTGCGATAGTTTTACTCTTTTTAATGATATTTCCGCTTGCAAAAAGACATTACACCTTCAAAAATTTCCAAAATATTTATTACAAATCAATTCGTAAAATTGCTGATTTAAACGATTATTATCTTATTAATAATCTAGTTATTAGAAATAACAATCAACTCGTTTGTCGAATTGACCACGTTCTATTTGGAGATAAATATATTTATGTCATTAAAGATAGATATTATCGCGGGGCAATAAGTGGAAACAAAGAAGATTCAACTTGGTTCTTTTATTCAAACGATGGAAGAAAATATGAAATGGAAAATCCAATGAATATTAATGAAAAAAGAGTTGAAAAACTTTCCCTTGTTACTCAAATTGATCCTTCATTCTTTATTAGTATCGTAATTATTAATGATAACTGCGTAATTAAAAACGCTAATGAATTAAATAAAGAAAACTCATTCATCGTTTCACGTAAAAATCTTAAAAAGATTATTAAGATGGTTGAAAAAAGAGATGTTAAACGAATGGATCAAAAACAACTTGAATACGCAGTTCAAGATATCTCTAGACTTTATGGAAAACATTCTTACGCAGATACTACAAGCGAGGACATTTATTAGATATGAATTTTAAGCCCTTTGTGAAAGCCAAAGAGATTTATAAAACCTTTGGTGAAGATATTGATTTTACTATTAAAATGAGCGGCACAATTACTGTTGCTCTTTTAATTATTTATGCTATTTTTGCGCTGATTTTAAATCAAATTAGCGGTTTAGTTATCGGATTTTTCGATTATTTTATTCTTTTAATTTGCGTATGTTTAATTCTTAGTTTGCTTTCTCCTTTTATATATAGTTTTTTTGCTATAAATGGCGGACTTCATACAAAAGCAAAAGAAAAAATTAAATATACTAGTTTTTTAAAAACATATATGATTGGCACTCGTCCTCCATTTAGTGGACAGTTAAGAGTTTGGTCAACATTACTTAAAGCTATCTGTTTTTATATTCTTGCTGAAGCTTTAATTAATATTATAGTGATGATTGTAGCTCAAATTCCTGGCAACGAATTAAGTGCGATGTATTCGGAAATTTTTGCAATTTTAGGTACAGATTATCAAGACTCAAACGAAATGCTTACAGCTTTTGAAAATGTTATTTTAAATCATGAAAGCTTAATTAATTTAATTACAATTGTTGCAAATTATTTTGCTTTAATTGGTGCTTTATATTATTTCTTACATACAATTTCTCGTAATACTTTTAAATATTACCTCGCAACAAGTTTAGGAATGAAAGCTCCAAAACAAGTCACTGAATTTATTTTTGTTAAAACACTTAGAAAAAATAGAAAAGATTATAACTTAAATTATTATAGTGTTTGCTTTCCTTTAACTATTATTTTAATTGCTTCATTCACTTTAAGTTATTTCTTACTTGGCTTTTTAGGGCCTTCTCAAATGGATGTTACAATTTTATCTTTAACATCAATTGTAATTTCAATTTCCTTATGTTTACCATTTTTACCAATTGTTTTTAATTTTCATGAAAAACTTTGGGATAAATATTCAATGCTTTTTATGGGCACATTCTTAGAAAATGCTCAGCAAGAAGTTGAAGCTTATAAAAGGGATAGTCAAATGGCGGCTCGAGTTGGAGCAGAAAATTTAAAAAGAGCTGAAGGTTCTCTTGATGCCATGAAAGATCAAATCATTAAAGATTTATGTGAAAATAAAGGCTATGAAGAAAGTGATTTTGAAGGTTTAAGTTTTGAAGAAATTTATCAAAATATTGGTGAAAACGAAGATTACAAACCTTACAAAAATAAAATCGAAAGATTAAAAAAAGATGAGAAAGTAGTTGATGCTTCCTCTATCGATTCCCGTCAAGATGGAAAAGATGATGAGAAGTAATAAAAAAACTCCGATTTCTCGGAGTAAGCTCTCTACTGGAGCAGGTGACGGGAATCGAACCCGCATAACTACCTTGGCAAGGTAGTGTTCTACCACTGAACTACACCTGCGCGCTTGATTATTATATGATAGAGTAAAATTTACTGTCAAGAATAAATTTAAATAAAATGGAGAATTTTATGGATTATAGAAAAGAACTTGCAAATTATATCTTCCCAGAGATTAAAGAAACTATTGAAGATTTAGAAAAAAGATATCCTGAAAGAGAATTAAAAGAAGGCGCTAAGGTCACACGTTTTGCTCCTTCACCAACTGGATTTTTACATACTGGATCTTTATTTACCTCTCTTGTTGCTTATAAAATGGCAAAAGACACAGGCGGAATCTTTTATTTACGCTTAGAAGATACCGATACCAAAAGAGAAGTTGAAGGGAGTGCAGAACTTTTAATTAAACAACTTCATGATTTTAATATTATTCCTAATGAAGGCTATCTTGGTAAAACTGAAAATGGAATTTATGGACCTTATGTCCAATCAAAAAGAAAAAATCTTTATGAAATTGTTATTAAAGGAATGCTTGAAAAAGGCCTTGCTTATCCTTGTTTTTTAAGCGAAGAAGATTTAAAAACCTTAAGAGAAGAACAAACTAAAAATAAAGAAATCACTGGTGTTTATGGAAAATATGCAAAATATCGTGATTTAGATCCAGAACTTGCTTTAAAAATGATTAAAGAAGGAAAAGATTACGTAATTCGTTTTAAATCAAGCGGAAATCATTTAAATAAGATTAAGTGTCACGATGAAATTAGAGGAGATTTAGAACTTACAGAAAACGATCAAGACATTGTTATTTATAAAAGTGATGGATTACCAACTTATCATTTTGCTCATGTAGTTGATGATCACTTCATGAGAACAAATCTTGTTACACGTGGCGAAGAATGGCTTTCTTCTTTACCAATCCACCTTGAACTTTTTAAGGCGCTTGGTTTTAAAGCACCAAAATATGCTCATCTTCCAGTTATCATGAAACTTGATAATGGAAATAGAAGAAAACTTTCCAAAAGAAAAGATAAAGAAGCTAGCGTTGATTACTTCTTAAAAGAAGGTTATGAACCTCAATCTTTACTTGTTTATTTAATGACTATTGTTAATTCAAATTACGAAGATTTCATCGTCACAAGCAAAGATTATGATTTAGATCATTTCAAGATGTCACTTAAAAAGATGTCTCTTGATGGTGCCTTATTTGATAATGGTAAACTTGATTTTTACGCTAAAGAAATCTTAGCTAAGATGAAAAAAGAAGAAATTGCTAAAAAGGCACATAACTGGGCAAATATTTATTGTCCAGAACTTAAAGAATTCATCGAAAAAGATGAAGCACGTTTTAAAGAA
Source organism: uncultured Bacilli bacterium (assembly GCA_944358755.1). Lineage (GTDB taxonomy): Bacteria > Bacillota_I > Bacilli_A > RFN20 > CAG-826 > Onthovivens. The sequence continues at coordinate 6,656 of CALVRY010000011.1, read as the reverse complement.
ATCTTAAACATTGAAAGAGAAAAGAAAAATCCTCGTAAGGATTATGCTAAATATTCTGATATCTATCCTGTTATTAAATTCTTTGACCACGATACGTTTGTCAAAATGTGTGATGAAACTAAATTTGAATTTAATGAAAACATCTCAAAAGATGTAATTAAAAATTTCTTAAATGAATATAAAAATAGGGGTTTTGCATTAGATTTAGATGAAAACAACTGGTTTAATAATGTAAAAGAAGCTGCAAGTAAATGTGGTTTTTGCGTAGATAACAAGCTTTATAAAGAAGATCCTTCTAAATGGATTGGAAATACAAACGATGCTTGTGAAATCATTAGAATTGTTGTGAGTTTGAGAAAAGTAACACCTAATCTATTCTCAATCATGAAAATTTTAGGAACTGATGAAATCAATTTTAGAATAGAAAAGGCTATTCAGTGTTTATAAAAATATTTAAGTGGTGAGTAATGATTAAAAGAGAGACTATAAAGAAAAAACTAGATAAACTTGTCGAAGAACTTTCTGAACAATATACAAATGAAGATGAATTTTTAGAAGCTTTAAATTCTGAAGAAACACTTCGACGTATTAATAAAAAAGACAAAGATATCGAAGAAGAAATAAAGCTTTATGAAAAGTTTGAAGGAGCTCATCGAAAAAGAGAAGTCAAACTTTATGGTGAAAGAATTTTATCTAAACATCCTGATGACATTGATGTCATGCTTAAAATGATTGATTATGAGTATCCATTTAATAAACTCGAAAAATATCACGAACTTAAAGATAAGTACTTACCTGAGTTTATGGAAGAAAACGATTTAGATGAAACTTTTTCTGTTCCTGAAGATATTCATTTATATGGAATTTGGGAAAATAGGCCTTTTTTCAGGTTACTTTATTTAATTGCTGATCAAGAGAGTGTAAAAGGGGATTTAGAAAAAGCTTTTGAAGAATTTAATTTTATTTTGAAATTAAATCCAAATGATAATCAAGGCGTTAGACAAGATTTAGCTTTGCTTGCTTATAGTTTAGATAAAAAAGATTATTTTGATTCTTTGTATAAGAAATATGATTTTGATAATACTTTAAAATTTGGAAAAGCTCTTTTTTCTTTTGATAAAGATCGAAATTATATCAAATTTACGCAAAGATTAATGGAAATTAATAAATACTTATGTTTTTTAATGTGTGGAGAATTATCGCTCGAGCCAAGTGAATTTGCTAGTTTATTAGATGAGCCATACGCAATAGGTTCATTAGAAGAAGGCGTAATGATAATCGAGAAGTTATTCAAATATATTGGTGAGGAGAAACTCAATCATTTGCGAGATATAATTTCGACATTTGAAACAACGCCAAATTTACTCATTTATACTTTAGATAATAAAATTACAGATTTAATTTTATATTTGGCTGATAAAGCAATAAGCGAAGAAGGTTATGCAAAAGAAGTTACTTATCGAACAATTGTTAATAATATAATCAAAAAACCAATTATTGATTTTTATGAAATGAGGAACTTTGACGAAAAAGTTTTAAAAGATAAATTAAATCTGTTAGTAGAAGATGGCATGCTAACAAAAATTGATAACAAAACTTTCTTTCCGACGTTTACCCTTAAAGTAATTGCGGATTCGCTTGTGGATATTTTTGAATTACTTCGTGGCAGCGGAATTGAAGATGTCCAAGTGGCTTGATTAAAAAAAGTATAGATTATTACAAGAGATATTGATTATAATATCTCTTGCACATGGCCTGTTGGAGAAGTGGCTTAACTCACTGCCCTCTCAAGGCAGCATTCACGGGTCCGAATCCCGTACAGGCTACCACAAGGAAATTGCACGATAAATATCGTGTTTTTTTAATTTTAGGACCTTATACGGGATTCGAACCAATGAATCAAAAATCATTAAATAATTTGGTGTGATGAATAGCGAGTTAAAGAGTTGATAAAAGGAACTTTTTGGTGGCTAATTTAAAGTTCAACTTTATTTTAGCCATCAAAATATTGATGTGATGCTGAAAAAAACAGAACCGATAAAAATATCGATATGTTATAGTTGTTCAAATGGATTAATTAAGAGAATTTATCTAAACAAAATGTGTATTTTCGCATAACCATCGTTTAAATTTGAAACGATTAAATAAAAGGTATATACCTAAAGTTAATATGCCAAAAAATAATCTTTTAATTCTTATCACAAATACATCTTTAGTCTTACCATAAAATCTTAATCTTTTTCCATCAATAATAGTATGCTCAATATCGTATTTATAGGAACGAATTTCATAAGCAGTATTTAAAAAGCCAATAGAAATGATAGAGAGAAAATCTTTTACGATTTTTATAAAGAATAAAGTTGCAATTGAACCAATCCAATCGCTTTTATTATCATTCCTTCTATTTTTAATATGAGTTTTTTAGCTACAAATTGTTTAGTTTTTTTACTAATTACAAAAGCATATAATCCAAGTGTTATGATTGTTATAAACATCCAAAGTAAATGGCGAAAGAACAAACTCATTGCGTTGCCTTCAAAGATTAATCTTTTACCATCATAAACTGTGTGTTTTTTGTCCCATTTTTCATAAGCACAAACTAAATACCAACAAGCTAAACCAAAAGTTAAAATAGTTAAAATTGTAATTCCTATTTTGATGAAAAATTTAGCGATAGTAGAGCCGTCGAAAGTACTTGAGCTTGTTGCTAACTTATTATTTTGCTGTTTCATTATGACTTAATGATAACATTAATTTTGATTTAAATGTTATATTGTTGAACTTTTGTTTATAATGAAGTCGACAAAAACCATAGAACTGAGGAAATTGTCGACTCGTATTTATAAATTGATACCATCTAAAGAAGTTAAAGTTGAAAAAGTACCAATTTAACGGAAGTGATAAACAAAACCACACGATTTATAAAGCGCTATTATTGAAGTGAAAATGTTTGAGAATTATTTGCTAATTTAGTTATAACAAAAGAATTTATTAAAATTTAAAAAAGTAGAGGCCTTTATGAAAAAAGAAGTAGATATTAAGTTTAAAGAGTTTTCAAAAAAAGATTTTGAGTTTGTTGTAAAACTCTTACCAAGAATGAAAGAAGAAATTTTTGAATCACTTGTTAATGGTAAATCTGGATTTATCATTCAAGAAAATAACGAAAATAAAGGCATCTTAATTTTCACAATTCTTTGGGAGAAAATTCCATTTATTCAACATTTAATAATTTCTGAAAGCGAAAGAGGAAAAGGAATAGGCACAAAAGCGATTCTTGAATTTGAAAATTTAATGAGAAATAAATGTTTTAAGATGGTAATGTTATCAACTCAAGTAGATGAAAAAGCGCAATTTTTATATCGCAAACTTGGTTATATCGATAATGGAGCAATCTTTTTAGAAAACTCACCTTTTGATCAACCAACTGAATTATTTTTCAAGAAAACTTTATAAAAGAGCAGTATTTATTTGTCTAAGAAAAACGTTTAAAATTTTTAAAAAAAGCAATATTTTGTAGTAAACCGTGCAAAACTTGCATATTTTGTAAGGAATTCAGTGTTTTTGGATAATAAACTCACGATGAAAGATGTTTTCAAATCTTTTTTGAGTAAGTTTCCAATTCTTTAAAAATCAAATAATCAAATAGATAATTTTTAATAATTTAATTTCCAATAAAATAAGAAATAAATTTTGTCATTAATATTCGACCTAGAAAATAATATTATCTTTATAATATGTCAGTTAAAAGTTGTATAATGTTTCTCGCGTAAAGAGGTATCAATTATGAAAAAGACATTGTTTGTATTATCAATTCTTGCACTTGTTACATTAGCATCATGCGGAAATAATAATCCTAATAATCCAACACCAGATAATCCTGGAGAAAATAATAACAACAATAATAACAATACTCAACCTGAAGAAGAAACCATACCTGTTTATCAAGGGATGGAGATCAAAGATAATGCTTCTTCAGGCGATAAAAAATCAGTTAGAAAATTTTATAGCGATATGGAAGTCGGCACAGATCAAGTTGACTACTATGCTGAAGCAGATAGCGATTTTTATTTACACATTCATATTTATAATCCAGAACAATTTGAAATTTTATCTTTTACTTTAAATGACTATAAATATCAATCTTATCAATTTGAAGAAGGTTCAACTGGTAGTTTGCTTATTTTAAAACTTAAAACACCTTTAGAACCTGGATACCATGAATACTTCTTGTCAAATATCAAATATATTGATGGGACAGAGATTAAAGACGTCGACATGAGCGAAGCAAATAAATCAGTTAAGATTGGCGTTCAATATATGGATTATCCTACCTTTGAAATAGCTGATGAAGAAATAGGATATGAAAAATATAGTGCAACATTTAATGTTGAAGACTACCAAGATATCTATCTTCAATATGGTGCAACAATCTCAGTCAGTAAAGATAACAAAGTTATTTTTGAAAAAGATTACACTGAGGATAAAATTTATCTACAACTTGATAATTTAGAAACAAATAGTGAATATTTTGTTGAGATATATTCTGAATTTGAAACGTTTAAAGGCAATGGAATTGAAAATGTAAGTCTTTATTCTGGTAGCTTTACAACAAAAAATGGAGTTGAAATTGTCGCTAATGCTAATAAAAGAGATGCTTCTTTCGAAGTAAATTCATATTTAGATAATTTCAACATTTTAACGGCTGACTTATATAAAGATGGAGCTTTAATTTCTGGCGCAGAAGATTTTGCTAAAATCAAATTTGGTAATTTATATTCTGATAGTGATTATGAATTTGTTTTAACTTATGAATATGGTCAAAATTATTATCATAGTGAAGAAAGATTAACTTTTACTACAAAACAAGTCACTAAACCTAGTGCTGAGACAGAAATTATTTCTTCTTCTAAAAATAGCGTTGAATTTAAAACCAACACAGTTGATTCAGACAATACTATTAAAGAAATTACTTATGAATTATATGATGGAAGCGAGTTGGTTGATTCTTTAGAAAGCGGTGAAACTATTTTTGATGGTTTATTAAGTAATCATTCATATGGACTTAAAACAATAGTAACTTACGATTTATATAATGGTGAAGGAAATAAAACTATTGAGTTGACCGATACCTTTACTACTCAAAAGAATAATTTGCCAACGGTAACTATCGGCACAATTTCTCCTTCTTATGAAAGTGTTGATTTTGATTTTAAGATTGAAGATACTGATAAAGTTGTAACAGATGTTAAAGTCATTGTATCTGATTATGATGGTGTTGTTAAAACAGGGGATGAGAATACTAGAAGTTTTGAATCATTATTATCGTGCCATTATTATGAACTTAAAGTTGAAGTTGCTTACGATTTAAAAGATGGAAAAGGTGAGCAAACAATGTTTACTAATGAGTTTTTCCATACAAATGCGTACGCTTATTTAGACTCTACTCTTTCTGATATTGTTCCTGGATATGACTTGGTAAGTTTTAAATTTAACGCAAACACAATTCACCCTAACGTTATAACAGATATTAAATTTAATATTCTTGATAATGATGAAGTTGTTGTAACTGGCGACAGAAATACTACAAATTTAGATACATTATTAAGTAATCATGATTATCAACTCCAAGCCATTATTACTTATGATATGAAAGATGGAAATGGCGAACATACAAAGGAATTAATCGAAGATTTCCGTACTTTAAAATATGATTTACCAGACGTTTATTTCTCTGATGTTGTTGCAGAAAACGGTTCAATTGAATTTAAGTTAAATGAAAATGATGAACATGATTTGGCAGAATTAAAATCTATCGATTTATATGAAGACGATGTATTGAAAGAAACAATTACTGATTTTTCTAATTTAAAGTTCAATAATTTATCAACCGGTGTTAAATATAATCTTGTTGCTAACTATGCTTACGATAGTAACGATGGAAGCGGTGAACACCTTTTAAGTATTTGGGACAATGGTTATGCAACAATTGATGGAGAATGGGCACCATACGCCAGACAACTTCCTGAAGATATCCAAGCGATTAGAGTTACAGAAGATAGAGTTTATGGTGTATTTTTCTTAGGAATTCCTGAAGAAAAACGTATGTCTTTCAGGGAAGCACAAGAAATGTGCAAAACTTATGGTGGGCATTTAATTACCATTACTACTGATGAAGAACTTCAAATTGCTCAAGATTTATTAGACGAACAAAATCATGAAATTAATAATATTGCTGGCTCTTTAGTTGGTGGATATTATGAAAATGGAAGTTGGCATTGGGTTACCGGAGAAGAATTTGTTGTTAATAGAGATCATTTCTATTACCCAAGTACAATCGAACCAAGCGAAGGTGATGTATTAGCAACATGGTTTGAATCAGCTAAATTCTGGTATCAATCACGTGACACAAAAAATCCAGCTGTTTTAATTGAGTTAGAAGGTGATAAACCTACTACTGGAATTTATTTAAAATAAAATACCCTTTAATTTAATTTAAAAACCTTGCAAAAGTTAAGTTTTATTTGATTATTATTCCTAAATTATTCGAATAGACTTAACTTTTTTCTATTGAAAAATATGATATAATTATTACCGTTCGCGCAGATTTTAATAAAAATAGCTACAAATTGATAATTTTATTACCGATAATACATAAA
>CALVRY010000010.1 GCA_944358755.1 uncultured Bacilli bacterium | reverse complement strand
TCTGCGAATAAAAAGTTTTCCTTAATAAATTGACGTTGTTTGTTTGTACATCTATTTAGTTTTCAAAGATCTCTTGCGCTTATTGATTCTATCAATCTTAATACGAAATTAATATTTTCGTGAAGCGCCTAATTATAATATCAAAGCGATACTATCATGTCAACAAGTTTTTTAACTTTTTTTATAGAATATATATTCTATAAAACTTTTTGGCTATTGCCTTTTAACTTGCGACAACTTCAAAAGTATATAACAAACGCTTATGTCGTTGCAAGTACTTTTTTTAAATTATTTTAAATATTTTTTAGCTTTGTACAAATCGATGCAAAAGGACAAGTAAGACATTCGTTAAAAAAATATCTATTATATAAAACCACTTGTTTCTGTAAGTGGTAATAATGCTCTAACTCATTTTGTAATTCTGGTTCCACTTGGTATCTTAAATTAAAGAACACTCTAAGCAATCGTTTCCTTTTAAAGAAATAACAAGTTTTATTATCTTCATATACTAAAATTTTTTGAATTTCATCTAGAAAATTAAGCGGATCTTTATCTAATGCAATTAAATCTATATTTATAACTATTAAAGAGTCGCTCTTATATCCTCCTGCTTGAAGAGAATTCTTTATTAATTTATATAATAAAGATAATAATGCTGGACTTGATTTTGATTTAGTCACAACAAGCGGTATCGCTCTATAATCATCAAATAAAAATACATCAAAATTGTATCTATTGTTCTCAATTACAAATTCATTTCTAGAAATTCGATAATAATTTTCATCACATAAAATAAATTGATAAAAATATCTAATTTTAGTTTGTAAAATTTCAAAGTTTTTTATACATAAACAATGCGCAAAAATCTCATCATTTATTAACTTTTCTAATTTAATAATTGCCTTTTTATTTTTAGCGTGAAAAGATTTGTAAAAGTTTTCATACACTTCACATTCTTTAAAAACAATTTCATTTAAAAGTGGTTCAATCATTTAAAAACTCTTGTTGCTTCGATTGCTTTTGCCCATTTTTTATCTATATCTTCTCTTATCTTTTTCGACATTTTTGGCATAAATTCTTTTTTATATTTATGAATATTTTTAATTTCATCTATACTTTCGAAATATCCACTATTTAAACCTGCAAGATAACAAGCGCCTAACGCAGTCGTTTCAAGGCAATTTGGCAATAATAATTTAACGTCTAATATGTCACTTTGATATTGCATAAGGTAATCATTTGCTGTTGCTCCGCCATCAACTTTTAATAGAGAAATTTTTGCTTTACTCTCTTTTTCCATCACACTTAAAACATCTTTTGTTTGTAAAGCAATCGAGTTTAAAGTTGCATTAATGAAATGTTCTTTTGTGGTAGCTCTCGTTAAACCAAAAATTGCGCCTCTACAATTATCATCCCAATAAGGTGCGCCTAATCCAACAAAAGCAGGTACAACATAAACTCCGCCTGAATTTTTAACTTTTTTTGCATAATTCTCGCTTTCTCCGGCACTTTTTATCATTCTCATTTGATCTCTTAGCCGTTGAACACAAGCTCCGCCCATAAATACACTTCCTTCTAAAGCGTAGACAATTTGTTCATCGTAAGAGCAAGCAATTGTTGTAATTAATCCATTTTCACTTAAAATTGGTTGCGTTCCAGTATTCATGAGCATGAAGCAACCTGTTCCATAAGTATTTTTACTATCACCTTTTTCAAAACAATTTTGTCCAAAAAGTGCTGCTTGTTGGTCCCCAGCAACTGCTCTAATTTTTAAATTTTCATTTAATGCTGTAGCGTTTCCATAAAAATAAGAAGATGGGCACACTTCAGGCAACATACATTTAGGAATATTGAATAATTTTAATAACTCATCATCGTATTGCAGTGTGTGAATATTGAAGAACATTGTTCGACTTGCATTAGTATAATCAGTCTTAAAAATGTTTTCACGTGAAAGTTTATACATTAACCAAGTATCAACTGTTCCAAACATTAAATCCCCATTTTCTGCTCTTTTTTGACCATTTTCAATGTGATCTAAAATAAATCTAATCTTAGAAGCGCTAAAATATGGATTAATAATTAAACCAGTTTTCACGTGAACAGTTTTTTCATATTTTTTCCATTTTTCACATATATCTGCGCTTTGACGAGATTGCCAAACAATAGCATTATAAACAGGCATTCCAGTTTTTTTGTCCCAAATTATTGTCGTTTCTCTTTGATTAGTAATTCCTAAACTATCAATATCATCATAAGTTAAATTCGTTTTAAGCAATATATCATTTATTACATTTAAAACACTTAAATAAATATCAAGTGCGTTTTGTTCTACCCACCCATCGTTTGGGAAAAAACAAGCTACTTCTTGTTGAGACTTATAGACAATTTCTTCATTATGATTAAATAAAATTGCCCTTGATGATGTTGTGCCTTGATCAACAACTAAAATGTATTTTTCTTTCATATTATTCAATTCTTTCACCTTTGTTATTGTATTCGTTTAAATGTAGCAAAATTCTAAAATAAATTTTAACTAAATCACGACTAATTACTTTTAATCTATCTTTAGTATCTTCATCATAATTACTAATTTTATCTAAATAAACTTTACGAGCCTTTATGATATCAAGTTTTAGTTCAAATAAATTTTTACAATCATTGCATGTGGCAATTCCCACAATAAAATCTACCAATTCCTTCATTGATTCCTTGCCCCATTTTCTTAACCATAAAGCTGAAGATTTTCTAAAAGTTAAAGATAAATTTGTAAAATTCTTTACTCGTTTAATTTTACGATAATTTTCTTTTTTATCCATGTCCCAAGTTAAAAGATCGTGAGCGTTGACTCCTCTTTTTGAAGTACTGATTGGAATCATGTTGTCAGAATAATCAAAGATTACTCCAACAATATCATCTCTAGGCACGTATTTAAAAATTTTTGTGCCAAATTCACTGTAATCATAGTTATCTACTTTAAATCCTGGTCCATCAAAATTAAAAACATACTTTACTCTATTTTGAATTTCTTTTGATGAGTTGAAATAAGCATAATAAGCAAGATTACCGCCTTTTGAATGCCCTGCAATAATGATTGGTTTTTTATTAAGTTTTGATATTTTTTCTACATACTTTTTTGCAGCTTCCCATGAAGGGATGCTATCTTCTAAAAGCATATTAAAATTTTCTTTCCGTCCTAATATTGAAATATCAGTTCCTCTAAAGAAAACCAAATTATAATTTTTCGTAATAATTGAAAATGTGCAAAATTGCATTACATCTGATTCTGATAAAAAGTGAATTATATGGCCAACTTCTACATCTTTATACCTTTTTGAAGTAAATAAAGGCGTTATAAACTTTTCAAAAATCTTTGGATTTAAATAGTTTCTACACATCATTTTGACTTCATTATTATCAGAAAATACATGGGCTTTGCACGTTTTTTCTCCTAAATTGTACTTTTTGTAGGTTTCAGTTTCTTCAAAAAGGGCATAAGAAAAAAGAGAACCAACTATTACATCTGCTTCGCAAAACGGTTCTTCTTCAAAAGTTTTATCAGCGTATAATTTTGCAAATTTACTAATGTTTGCCATTATAAAAATTCCTTAGTTGCAATAATATTAACACCAAGATTCAACACATTTTCTATAACTAACTCATGCATTTTGATTGGTTTAACTATTTCAACTTTATTAATTTCTGTTAAAACATCAAATATTTTTTCTTTTGGAATAGGTTTTGATGTTTTAATAGGACAAACTTCATTGGAATTTTTAATTTTGACAGTTGATGTAATAGTTCTTTTTGGTGCAATCATCTCTTCTTTTGCATATTCCAAACCTCTCTTACATGTATAGCCAGAGATTTTGTCGCCTTCAATTTCAATTTCGCACCCATTAGGGCAAACAATGCAAGTAATCTTTTTACTCATCTTCTATTACCTCTAAAGAAAGTTCATTGCAATCAAGTAAATTTAAATTTTTAACATTTATTTTTATCATTTCTGCTGGTAATAAATTAATTTTTTTCACAGAATAGTGAACTTTTGCAGGGTTTTTTAAAATAATTGTAGCTTTTTTAATATTTTTTCTAACTCTAAAAGAAAATATTATATTTTCGTTTTCTTCTCTAACTTTAATTATCGATGGTATTAAATAAGAGACGTTTTTTGAATGAGAAACGTTAACAATATTTTTAACTTCGCTTAGTTTATTTAATATGTATTTTGCTGCGTTAGTGCCGGCCCTTTCGCTCTCCTCACTAACAAAATCAACTAAATCATGGACATGCAATACATTTCCGGTTGAGAAAATTCCTTCAATGCTAGTCTCTAAATTTTGATCAACTAAACTACCTTTACTTTCTTTATTTACAACACAACCTGCGTTTTTAAGCATCGAATTGAATGGATAAAGTCCAACACTTAATAAAAGTGTGTCACATTTAATTATTTTTTCAGTGCCCTTAATAGGTTGTAATTTTTCATCAACATCACTAATTTCAATTGCTTCCAGTCTATCTCTACCAAAAATATTTGTTACTGTATTTGAAAGTCTTAAAGGAATATTAAAATCTTCTAAACATTGAGCAATATTTCTTTTTAACCCATTGGAATAAGGCATTATTTCACTTACACCAAGAACTTTAGCTCCTTCAAGCGTCATTCTTCGGGCCATGATTAAACCAATATCCCCACTTCCGAGGATATAAACATTTTTACCAACAAGCCTCCCATAAATATTTAAATATTTTTGAGCAAGTCCAGCTGTATAAACGCCTTTTGGTCTATAACCAGGTGTTAAAATTTGACCTCTTGTTCTTTCGTTACATCCTGCTGCAAAAATAATCGCTTTTGCTTCGAATTTTTGAACTCCATTCTCGTTAATAAACGTAACTATTTTGCCTTTTGTGATATTTAAAACTTGCGAATTTAATAAATAAGGAATATTTCTTTTTTTGACTTCATTAATATATCTATCCGCATATTCAGGCCCAGTTAATTCTTCATGAAAATGATGCAAACCAAATCCAGGGTGAATGCATTGATTTAATATTCCACCAAGTTCAGGATTTCTTTCTAAAATAATTAAATCTCTTATTCCATTATCAAAAGCTGAAACAGCACTAGCAAGTCCTGCACTTCCTCCTCCAATAATAACTAAATCTTTTTTAATCATTTTCACTACCTTTATGTGCTTTAAGCAAAACATTTGTGCCTAAATCGCTATAACAAATCTCACTTAAATCTACTTTAAGTTCTCTTGCTAAAATTTGAGCAATTCCGGCTTCACAAAAAGTTCCTTGGCACTTTCCAAATCCAGGTCTAACTCTCTTTTTAACGCCTTTTATAGTTCTAGCACCAGAATTTCGATGAATAGCATCTAAAATCTGGCCTTCACTTACTTTTTCACATCGACAAACCATATGTCCGTATCGAGGATCTTCTTTAATTAATTCATTATATTTTTCTTCACCTAATTTAGCTAAGCTCAAATGCTTCCTAATATATTGATTAAAGTTTTTATTTATTTCTAAATTTAATTTCTTTTCAATAAGTTCAGAAACGTATTCACCAATTGCAAGAGAGGATGCTAAACCTGGCGACATAATTCCGCCAACAGTATAAAAACCTGGATTTTTTTCGCTTTCTTTAATAATAAAATCGTCAATATCTGAATTTGGGCGAATTCCAGAAAATTCTCTAATAGTTTCTTCAAATGGCAAGCTTGGACAAATTTTTAAAGCAGTTTTTTTGATTTCGCTTAAAGTTAATGAATCCGTTGAAACATCATCTACCGCGCATTCATCATTGCTTGGCCCAACAAGATAATTCCCACTTGCGGTTTGAGAAATCAATACACCTTTCCCGACTTTTGTAGGGCACATAAAAATTGTGTGCTTAATAAAATTGTTATCAAAGTGATCCAAAACAAAATATTCGCCTTTTCTTGGGGTAATTTTAAAATCACTTTCTCCAACTAAATTTTGAATCTTGTCACTATATAAACCTGCAGCATTTACTACTAATTTTGTATCAAAAAAAAGACCATTTTTTTCAAAAACCCTGTAAAACTCAACTTTTTTCTTAATTTTAGTTACTTCAGTATTTAGCAAAAGTTCTGCTCCATTATCTAGAGCATTTTCCATTAAGTTGTTAGTAAGTGCAAAAGGCGAAACAATTCCAGCACTTGACGCAAATAAAGCGCCGTGAATTTCTTTTGATAAATTAGGTTCTAATTTTAGTGTTTCTTCCTTGCTTAGAATCTTTGTTTCAACGCCATTTTCATCACCACGTTTTTTAAGTTCTAATAAGGTTTTATCATCTTCATCAGAAAAAGATAAAGTTAAAGATCCGATTCGTTTAAAAGACACATCTAGTTCTTTTACAACTTCATCAAACATTTTATTTCCACGTACATTAAAATAAGCTTTTTTTGTGCCAGGAAGTGGATCATATCCACTATGAACTATTCCACTATTTGCTCCGCTTGCTTCATCTCCAACATCATTATGTTTTTCAAGAAGTAAAAGTTTCAAATTAAAACGTGATAAATAACGAGCGATTGAGCAACCAATAACTCCTCCGCCAATTATAATTACATCGTATAATTTTTGCTTTTCTTCTTTATTCATCTCGATTTACGCTATCTTTTACATGGAATTTTTCACCATGATATCTTTTATGAAGTTTATCTAAATTATATTGAGCAACTTCTTCAAGAGTAATTCCAAGTCCTGAAGCGGTTTCAGCAATATACCAAAGAACATCCCCAAGTTCATCTTTAAGGTGTTCTTTATCTAATTCATGACCTTGATATTTGTATTTTTTAACGATATCACAGCATTCTCCACTTTCACCAGCAAGACCTAAAACTCCGTTAGTGATCATATCTTTTTTTCCATCTTCACTAATTAGATTGTAAGCGTGTTTTTGATATTCATTAAAACTTAGTGTTTCTTTTTTATCCATTTTTAACTTCCTATTTTAATTTCTCGAAATCTTCTACTCCATGTTTACATATTGGGCAAATAAAATCCTTTGGTAATTCTTCGCCTTCATAAACATATCCACAGATTTTACAAATCCGACCAACTTTCTTTGTTGATTTTGGTGGAATTGGTTTAATTTCGTTCATATAGTAATCGTAAGTCAAACTTGTATCTGAATTGAGTGCTTTAGTTTCACTAATTGTGCAAACAAATCCATAATGTGTGCCAAGATCGATTGTTTCAATAACATCTAAAGAAATATAAGAATTAGCAAATTTTGTTAAATAATAAATTCCGTTTTTTGCAAGTTTAACATCTTCAAAATTACAGAATTTATCGACATTTTTGCCGCTTTGGAAACCAAATCTCTTAAAAATAGAGAATGGTGTGTGTTTTGTTAAAATACTAATATTTGCTTTTTTAGTTTCTTTTAATACTTCAGCTGTGTAATTTTGTTTATTTACACAAACCATGATTCTGTCTGGATTATTTGCAACTTGATTTACTGTGTTGATAATACATCCGTTTTGTTTTTTACCATCAAATGTTGAAAGAACATATAAACCATAACTTAAATTAAACAATGGATTAGATTCAACTTTTCTTTGTGGCAAGGTGTCAAAAACTTCTTTTGCAAGATTAACAATCTTTTCTGCATCAAGAGTTTTAACACTGCTCTTAAATGTAACTTTTTCACCAATTTGTTCAAAATCCTTAAGATCTGAAAGGATTTTAACAATTAATGAACCACTATTTGGTGCCCAGCTACCATTTTCAACAACAGCAAATTTTCTGTTTTGTAAGTTGTGATATTTTAAATCAAGTAAGAATTCTTCAACTGGAGTAAAGATTCCCATATTGTATGTTGATGAACAAACAATAATGTGTGAATATTTAAACGCTTCAGCTACTAAATATGATTTATCGGTTTTGCTTGCATCATATAAAGCGATTTCTTTAAGACCTAAATCTGATAAAGTATCAGCGATTAAATTTGCAGCCACTTCTGTATGTCCATAAACGCTTCCATAAACAATCAAAGCACCATTAACTTCTGGTTCATATCTTGACCACTTATCATAAAGATTTAATAAATAATTTAGATCTTGTCTCCAAATTGGTCCATGAAGTGGGCAAATATTTTCAATCTCAATTGTTCCGGCTTTTTTCAAAATAGCTTGAACTTGTGTTCCATATTTTCCAACAATATTTGTGTAATATCTTCTTGCTTCATCTTCGAATTCTTTTTCGAATTTAACTCTGTCAGCAAATAAATTTCCGCTTAAGGCGCCAAAAGTACCAAAAGCATCGGCACTAAATAAAGTTTTTGTGTATGAATCATATGTAACCATAACTTCTGGCCAGTGAACCATTGGAGCAAAAACAAAAGTTAAAGTGTGTTTGCCAAGTGATAAAGTGTCAAATTCTTGAACCAATTTAACGTTCTTAACTTCAACACCTTCATTGAAGTTTTTAAACATATCTAATGTTTTTGAATTTAAAACAACTGTTAAATCTGGATAAAGAGCAACTAAATCTTTTAAACAAGCTGCATGGTCTGGTTCCATATGTTGAACAACAAGGTAATCGAGTTTTCTATCACCCAAGGCAGCCTTAACTTTTTCTAAGAAAATTTCTCTTACACTTGTATCAACACCATCAAGAACACAAGTTTTTTCATCTAATATAACGTAAGAGTTATAACTTGCGCCATTTGTTAATGGGTAAATATTTTCAAAAAGAGCTAAACGACGATCGCTAGCACCAACGTAATATGTATCTTTGCAAACTTCTCTATTTTTATAAATCATAATAAAAAACCTCTTGTTAAGATTATAGCAAAACCAAGAGGTATTTTTACATTTAATACATGCAGAAAAATAAATTATTTTTTTGCGACACTTCTTAATTCTGTTCTTAATTTTCTTAATAAATCTTTTTGGTCTTTTGTAACCCTATAAGAGTCAATTGCTTTTTGAATGCTCTTAATTTTTATATCTAGATCTAAATCAACTTTTTTCAAATATTCCAAAGTTTTATCAAAATGAAACATAAATAAATATGAAATTACCCATGCTTCAACCATAATTACATAATAAAAATCACTATTTTTGAAAAAACTAGTAATTCTTTCAAAATATTGAGGATTTTTTACATAATTAAAGAGAAATAAATAACCGTACCTTATTAAAAATTCATTATTTGTATTAACAAATCTTGTAATTACCGGCACAGCTTCATCAAAATTTTTGAATTTAAATAATTGGTAAGATGAATCAGTAATCGCCCACGTATCAATATGCGCAATATTTTTTTCGACAAAGTCAATTTTTTCATCAAGATTCTCGCATTGCTTTAAGCCTATATAAATATAAAGATAATTAAGTTCGTAAAATTTATCTAACTCAATTATATTAATATCTATTTTTTCATATTTCTTAACAAGACTTTTAAAATCCTTAGTATATAAGCCAATAACTTCAAGTTTTGTATTTAAAATTCCTTTTGAAAAAACTTTCAATTTATCATTTTTTAATCTCTCAATATCAGAAAGCAAATTTGTATACATATCCATAGATTTAGATTAACATAGAAATAGAAAAAATTTCTAAATAAGATAAAATATTAGTAAAGGAGAATCACTTAAATGGAAGATATTAAATTATTATTTTGTAAACATTGCGGAAAAATCGTAGAAAAATTACCTAATACTCATGGCTGTGCAACAATGTGCTGTGGAGAACCAATGACTGAACTTGTTGCAAACAAAACTGATGCAGCATTAGAAAAACATGTTCCTGCTGTAACTATAGAAGGCAATAAAGTTAATGTACAAATCGGAAGTGTTGCCCATCCAATGACTGAAGCACATCACATTTCATTTGTTTATTTAGTAACAGATAGAGAAGTAAGAAGACATGATTTCACTTTCACTGATGCACCTGAATGGACATTCACTGTTGGTGAAGATGAAAAACCTTTAAAAGTTTATGAATATTGCAATCTTCATGGACTTTGGGTTAAAGAACTTTAAAAATCTAGAAAAAAGTCAATATTTGCAGGGTTTTTGGTAAAAAAGTCAGCAAATTATATCAAAAACACTAAGAAAATTAAAAATATCCCAGAAATTTTACATTTTTCTGGGATTTTTTAACAAAATTTACGCAAATTATAAGTTTTTATACATTATTATTAATATAGTTTTGCAAACATCACGGCACTTATCAGTTACGTATTCAAAGTAGGAATATACCCTTTCACCAAGTCTAATTGTGTCATAGTCTTTATTTTCGACATATAAATTATGAACATGAACTTCGTAAATTTTATCGACTGCTTCTTCAATAGATAAAACTTTATTAATAAGCGGATCCATAACACTCTTATCCTTGATATGTTCGAAATTTTTCAAAACTTCATGCAAAGCTAAAATTGCTTCTTCACTTTTCTCAACAAAAATAGATGTTTTTGGAGGAAGTGTTTTATAATTTCTAATATAAAGTTTGAATGATATTTCTTCGATAGCATCGCATAAATCATCAATATTATCTAAAAGAACAAAAATATCTTCTCTGTCAATAGGAGTAATGAATTCTTTAGCAAGTTTTTCTTCAATTTCCTTCTTTTTAATATCAGCTTCATGTTCAACTTTATGGACATTTATCTTTAATTCATTTAATTTTTCGTTACTAAAATTATTTAAGCCTTCTTTTAAAATGCTCATTTCTTTAATTGCATATTCGCTTAAAATTTCAAACGACTCATAAAAATAATTGTTTTTCTTTTTTCCAAACATAAAACCACCTACCTAAAAATAGCTATGAATATAAGCGTAATTACATACCCAATGATTCCACATCCTGGGAAAGTAAATAACCAAGTCAAGACCATATCTTTTGCAATCGACCATTTAACTCTTTTGATACCTTTCGTTGCTCCGACACCCATAATAGAAACAGTTTTAACTTGCGTTGTAGAAACAGGAAGACCAAATAAAGTCGAAAGAAGAATTCCGATTGCACTTGTGGTATCTGTAGCAAAACCTTGATAAGGTTCCAAATTTGCCATTCCCATACCTACTTTTTTAATGATTTTATATCCACCAATTGAGGTGCCTAAGCCCATAACTAAAGCAACTATAATTGCTAACCGCCATAAACTCGAATCACTACTTAAAGCAATATTTGTTGTAGGATCTTGCGCTTTAGCAGCAAGTTCTATTGCTAGAAACAGGACACCAATAAATTTGAGACCATCTTGAGCACCATGAACATAAGCCATCGCTGCTCCGCTTACAATTTCTGCTTTTTTAAAGAATGGTCTAGCTCTATTTCTATTAACTTTTCGACAAATAACTTCTATTAGTTTTGTTAATCCATAACCTACAAAAAATCCAAATATGCAACTTAATATGAGTCCATAAATTGTGAAAGCCCAGCTTGATAATGGTCCAAATTCAATTCTGGCATCAAGCCCCATAGTCATAGCTGCTAAACCTGCACCAGTAATACCAGCAATTAAAGCGTGGGATTCACTACTTGGAATTCCGAACCACCAGGCCAATATTCCCCAAGCAATAACTCCAACCATTCCAGCACATAATGCATCAAGTGCCACTGCATAATTTGTGCCAAAATCAACCATATCTGAAATGGTCTGAGCGGTTTGCTTAGATATAAAGAACATCGTCAAAACACCTAAAAAATTAAAAAAGGCCGCCATTATAATTGCAGTCTTTGGTTTTATACATCTAGTTGATATGCAAGTTGCGATAGCATTTGGGGCATCAGTCCAACCGTTAATAAAAATTACCCCGATAACTAAAATTGATGCAATGATTAACGTCGGAAATTCAGCATACAAAGATAAGATTTGGCTCAAGTCCATGAAATGATTATAAAACAAACAAAATTGAAATTGTAAAGAAAATGTAAATTTTTCATATAAATCGTAATGTTTTTTTCTAGAAAAAACTAAAAAATCCCAGGAAATTTTTAAAATTTACCTGGGATTTGCAAGTTTTTTCTGAAAAATTAATACAAATTTGCCCGCTTTTATTTAATAACTAGTCCGTTATCTTTTTCGTAGTCAACTGTATATTTCTTTCCGGTTTTTAACTCTTGATTAATAATTTTTCGAGCAAGTACTGTTTCGATGTTATGTTGTATGTATCTCTTTAATGGCCTTGCACCAAATTCAGGTGAATAAGCATTTTCAAGAACATAATCTTTTACATTATCTGTAAAGTCAACAACATAGTATTCGCTTAAGAGTCTTGTCTTCAAGTCATTAAGCATTTTTTCAACAACTTTATATTGAACTTCTTTCGATAAACTATTGAAATAAACTACTTCATCAATTCTGTTTAAGAACTCAGGTTTAAATGTTGAATGCAAAATGTGTTCAACTTGATTGACTTTGCCTTCAAGAATTTGTTCGCTGCCAACATTACTAGTCATAATAATAACTGTATTTTTAAAATCACAAAGTCTACCTTGTGCATCAGTAAGTCTTCCATCGTCCATGATTTGCAATAAAAGATTTAATACATCTGGGGAAGCTTTTTCGATTTCATCAAATAATACAATTGAATATGGATTGTGTCTAACTGGTTCTGTAAGTTGTCCGCCTTCTTCGTAGCCAACATAACCTGGAGCAGCACCAATTAATCTAGAAACACTATATTTTTCCATGTATTCTGACATATCAATTCTAATAATATGTTGGTCGCTATCAAACAAAGCCTCTGCTAGAGCTTTAGCAACTTCTGTTTTGCCAACACCAGTTGGGCCTAAAAATAAGAAACTACCAATTGGCCTATGTGGATCATTAATGCCAGCTCTTTGTCTAATTATTGCATCGCTAATGAGTTTAATAGCTTTATCTTGCCCAATAACACGTTTAGAAAGTATTTTATCAAGCGATAAAACTCTTTCTTTCTCGCCTTGTGTAATACGACTTACAGGAATATTAGTCATTTTACTAACAATTGAAGCAATATTATCTTCAGTGATGACATCACTTAAAATCTTATGACCTCTTTCAGAATTTTCTAGTTCATCAAGTCTAGTTTTTAAACTTGGAATTTCTTTATATTGAATTTCGCTAGCAGTTTTATAATCGCCACCATTAAAAGCATTTTGAAGCTTGAAATTTAAATCATCCAATTTCGCTTTTAAATCTTTAACTTCTTTAATTTCGGCTTTTTCTTTTTGCCATTCTTTAGTTAATTCAGCAGCTTGATTGTTCAATTTATTAAGTTCTTCATCTAATTTTTCAAGTCTTAATTTAGATTGTTCATCCTTTTCTTGAGACAAAGCAAGTCTTTCAATCTCAAGTTGTCTTATTTTTCTTGAAACATCGTCAAGTTCACTTGGCATTGATTCAATTTCAACCCTTGTTTCAGCACAAGCTTCATCAACTAAATCAATAGCTTTATCAGGTAAAAATCTATTTGTAATATAACGAGTTGAATAGTTTACTGCCGCAACTAATGCATTATCTGTAATGTGAACACCATGATGAGACTCAAATCTATCTTTTAATCCTCTTAAAATTGATAAAGTGTCTTCTTTAGTAGGTTCGTAAACCATAACAGGTTGAAAACGTCTCTCTAAAGCTCTATCTTTTTCAATATATTCTTGATATTCTTTTAAAGTTGTTGCACCAATACAATCAATGTCACCTCTTGCTAACATTGGTTTAAGCATATTAGAAGCATCTAGTGCGCCTTGATTCCTACCTGCTCCAACAATTAAGTGAATTTCATCAATAAACATGATGATTTTGTGATCGCTTTCCTTAATTTTATTAAGAACTGCTTTAAGTCTCTCTTCAAATTCACCTTGATATTTAGCTCCAGCTACAAGAGCACCCATATCAAGTTCAAAGATTTCCTTATTTTGTAAAGTTGTAGGAACATCGTTTTTCACTATTCTTTGCGCTAAACCTTCTATAATTGCTGTTTTACCTACACCAGGTTCACCAAGCAAAATAACATTATTTTTAGTTTTTCTTGCTAGAATAGTTATAATTTTTCTTATTTCTTCATCTCTACCGATTACAGGATCTATTTTATTGCTCTTCACTAAATCTGTAATATTTCTACCAAATTTAGATAAAATATTTTCATCTTTGCTGTAATCTTCAGGTCCTTGATATTCATTCATGTCAAATACCTCCTTTTAGCACTCTTAATATCAAAGTGCTAATAATATTATATCGACAAAATTAGCACTGTCAATAAGAGATTGCTAATTTCCTAGAAAAATTTCGTTTGACATAGAACTAGTATCTTCGGTATAATCATAAAGCGATTTGGCGAAATTGGAGAAGTGGTTAACTCACTTGGCTGTGAACCAAGCATGCACCGGTTCGATCCCGGTATTTCGCCCCAGACTCAATTAATACACGATAAATATCGTGTTTTTTTATTGCCTGCACACAATTTAAATGTTTCGAACCTTTGGTCAAACGAAACATAGAAATTTAGATCTTTTTAAAAATTTCCTAGTTTTTTTACTTTCGTTCGAAACAAAATCACATTTTAACGAAATACTTCCACCAATTTTCGTAAGATTTAATCTTTTTATACTAGAATATAGCAAAAATTTAATAGATAATTATTTTATAGGAGGCTTTTATATGCCATACATACAATCAAAAGAGATTTTAAAGTATGCACGTGATCATAAGATTGCTCATGGTGCTTTTAACGTTAACGCACTTTGCCAAGCAAAAGCTATAATTGAAGCTTGTGAAGAATTGCGTTGTGCAGCCATCATTCAAGTTGCTGAACCAGGACTTGCCTACATTGGTGGAAATCCAGATTTCATCCATGGAACAATGGAAGAAAAGAAATTAGGCGCAAAAAGAATTGCTACTTATGTCAAAAAATTAGCTGAAAAAACATTTATTCCTGTATCACTTCACCTCGATCATGGTAGAAGTTTTGAAACCTGTAAAATCTGTGTTAATGCTGGATTTAACAGTGTTATGATTGATGGAAGCGCATTAGAATATGAAGAAAATGTTGCTCAAACAAAGAAAGTCGTTGCTTACGCGCATAAACATGGTGCTTCAGTTGAAGCTGAACTTGGTGTTTTAGCAGGCGTTGAAGATCATGTTTTCGCTGCTAATTCAACTTATACTAACCCAATTACCGCGGTTGATTTCTTAAAAAGAACAGGTTGTGACTTATTAGCAATTTCATATGGTACAAAACACGGCGCGGTTAAAGGCGATAATGTCCAATTAAGAAAAGAAATCGTTATTGCAACAATGGAAAATATGAGACACGAAAATATTGATGCTGTTTTAGTCTCACATGGTTCTAGTTTAGTTCCTCAATATATTGTCAACGAAATTAACGCACTTGGTGGAGCTGTCAAAGGACATGGTATTCCAATCGAACAACTAAAAGAAGTTATCCCAAGTGGAATTTCAAAAATTAATATGGATACTGACATTAGACTTGCAACAACAAGAAATATGTTAGAATATTTCGAAAACAATCCTGAAAAGAAAGAAGGAAGTAAAGTTTATCCACTTTTAGTTGAAAAGAGAGATTCGTTCGAATATAGATATTACTTAAAAGAATATATTAACGAATTAGAAACAAACAAAAATATCACTGGCGAAATTAAAGAACTCATTCCATTAATGGAAAAAGCGGTCAAAGAAATCGTTTTAACAGCAAATGTTGAATTTGGTTCTGTTGGCGATGCTTATTATATCTATAAATAAGCTCTAAAATTAAATTTTTAAAGGCTCTCGAATTGAGAGCCTTTTTTTATTTAAGTTGAGTTTTGCAGGTTTTTTAATCTAAAAAGCTGATATTTTCAGGAATTTCATTCACGAGTGGTTTTAACCATTCAATAAATTCATCTGTAACATTGTGCTTGTCTTTAATATATTTTAATGGGAATGTTGCTTCAGTCATCATAACTTTTTCAATTGGAATTAAGATAGGTTCAATCTTATATGGATTAGTTGAAATTCTCTTGATTCCAGCCATAACTCCATTAGTTTTATTTAGTGCTGCTTTAATTGCAGTTCTACCCATTAAAACCGCTTCATCTTGATCAACTTTAGAGACTAAACTTCTATCACAGCGGCAAATCAAACCAGGTTTTTCACTTCTTGCTTTAATACCAAGTTTTTCAATAATAAGTGTTGCTAAGTGAGTTGAAACGTCACCAAAATAAGTTGCTCTTTCTGTCTTGAATATTGGTTTAACAATTGGTGTACCATCAGCATATTTTAAACCTTCACTACAAACTACAACTACGCCATGCCTTTTTCCCCATGCTTTTTTGACATCTTCTAAAAATTCTTTTTCATCGAAAGGAATTTCTGGGAAATAAATTAAATGTGGCGCATCGCCTTTATTTTTTCTAGCAAGTGCACTACTTGCAGCAAGCCAACCAGCATTTCTTCCCATAACTTCAATAACTGAAACGTGAATTGGAAGACCTTTTACGTCTTGAGCACAGCTTGCAACAGTTTGTGCGATATAATTGGCACAACTTGCAAATCCTGGTGCGTGATCGGTTACTCCAATATCGTTATCAATAGTTTTAGGAATACCAACACAAGTTACTTCGACTCCTTCTGCTTTGGCGTATTTATAGATATTTCCAATGGTATCCATTGTGCCATTTCCACCAGTAAAAAGAACATAACCAATATTGTGTTTTACTAAAATTTGAACAATCTTTTTATATTCTTTTTCATAAAGTGGGAATCTTGAACTTCCAATTGCGCTCCCTGGAGTCTCTTTTAAAACTTCCAAATCATGCTCACTTAAATTTGATAAATCAATAAAGTCTTCGTTATAAAGACCATCAGACCCAAAACGTGGTGCTAAAATTTTCCCATCAAATCCGCTTTCTTTAAGTTCTTTAATAGCTCCATATAATGAAGCATTAATAACAGCAGTTGGCGCTCCACCATGAGCAATAATTACATTTTTCATCATAAAACCTTCTCCCCATAAATATAAACTTCTTCAATTTCATATTTTTCATTTAAAATTATAAAATCAGCATTTTTACCTTCTTTAATTGATCCAACTTGTTCATCTATTCCAAGCATTTTGGCACAGTTTAAAGAACAAATTTGACTTGCAGTTGAATCATCGATACTACAAAACTCTTTTACATTATCAAACGCTCTTTTCATGTCGAGTGTTGAACCTGCTCTTACTCCAGTTTCTGTAATTACACAATCATGATTTTTAACTGTAATTGGTGTTTCGCCAATAAAATAATTTCCATCAGGTAAACCCGCCGCCATTAAAGAATCAGTTATACCAATAACTTTGTTGTTGCCTTTAATTTTTCTAATCCATTCAACCATTTCACGATTTACATGGATTCCATCAAGAATAACTTCGCAATAGAAATCATCATAATATAAAGCGGCACTTGTAATTGAAGGGAAATGTTGATGAATTCCTTTAGATGCATTGAATGTGTGAGTAATATCTGTCGCACCGGCTTTTAGAGCTCTTGTGGCATCATCAAAAGTTGCGGCACTATGACCTAAAGCAACTTTTACTCCATGCTTTGTTAAATATTCAATCGTTTCTTCACTTCCTTCATTTTCAGGAGCAATTGTCATAAGTTTTAATAAATTGTGTGATTTTTCAATAAAAATTTTAGCTTTTTCAGGAGTTGGTTTTTGAAGACAACTTTCAAGTTGAGCGCCTTTAAATTCTTTACAAAGGAAAGGTCCTTCTAAATGAACGCCTTTAATGATTGGATTTTTCTTACTGGTTTCATAAATAAGTTCAAGTTGTCTAAAAACTACTTCATCTCTTTCTGTAAGTAAAGTTGGTAAAACACTAGTTACACCATGTTTTACATAAAACGAAAGGATTTTTTCCATTTCTTCAACCGATTTACAGGTTGAAAAATCATAACCATCACCACCATGAGTATGTTCATCAATAAAACCAGGAATCATTATTTTTCCTTCATAAGTTTTATCGCTACTTTTTGATTCGGAAATTGAAGAGAATTTTCCATCATCAATTACTAAATCAACGGCTTTATAACCATTCTCGAGAAGAGTTTTAATATTTTTAAATTCTTTTTTCATATTATTTTAAAAACTCCTTTATTTATATAAAATTATATCATAGTAAATGAGTAATTTTGACTTATGGATTAATGAAATTTAATCTTTAGTTTCATTAGAAAGGAAAGGCAATTTTAAATGGAAATAATCGAAAATAATTTTCTAAAAGTTAGTGTTAATTTAAAAGGAGGGAATCTCACTTCAATCTTTTTTAAAGAGGAGAACGAAGAACTTTTATATCAAATCGAAGAAGGCTCATGGCCTTTTCAAGATGTAGTAATTTTCCCTTTAATTGGAGCAGGCGAGTTTAAATATAATGAACACGACTATAAACTTGAAATGAGACATGGATTTTTAAGAAATTCAGATTTAAGAGTTTTAGAAAAAACAGACAATAAACTTGTTTTAAATTTAAAAGCTAACAAACATACACTTCTTCAATATCCATTTTATTTTAATTTCACTTTAACTTATGAGCTAAT
>CALVRY010000009.1 GCA_944358755.1 uncultured Bacilli bacterium | reverse complement strand
ATGAAAAAACAAAATTAGAAACAGAAAATTTTTTTAAATCATTATTAAATTATTGTGTTATCGCCACAACGTATCATAATGGAGATTATGTTTTATTAATAAAAAGCAAACTAGAACAAAGTATGGTTGAAAAAATTAATGATTTTTTATTCAAAATGAGATTTTATATGATCAAGTCTAATCGTATAGTTGATTTATTTTCATTAAGTAACGTATTTGAAGAAGAATTTAAATTATTTTCTCTCTTACAAAAATCAATGGGTGATTATCTTCTCTATGATGTCGAAAACTACCTTCCTTTCTTGCCATTAATAAATTACAAGAAAGAAGAATTAATTAATTTTATAAACGAAGATATTTATCAAATTTTTCTATACGACCAAGCTAACAAGACCTCATTTATCGATACAATCTATACTTATCTAACTACTAACAAATCTCTCAATGAGTCAGCAAAAAAATTATACCTACATAAGAACACCATTACCTATCGCTTGGAAAAAATTAAAGAATTATTTAACATAGATTTTTCCAACCACAACCATGTGATTAATTATATTTTTTCAATAAATATAATTTTCTTCCTTCAACAAAAATTAAAAAATTGCACATTTTAAAAGGCTGTAATTTCAGAAATATCTGATTTTACAGCCTTTTTTTAATTCTTGCGTTCTTTACCAACAAAGAATAATGCTACTGTCCCAGGTCCAGTATGTGAACCAATTGTTGTTCCAATATTGAATATCTCTACTTTTCCAGCTAATTTAGGGAAATTTTCTTCTACTTTATCTTTAACCGCTTTAGCGTCTTCATAGACTGCACTATGTGAAATATAGCAATAATCGTCATAATCTTTGCCATTTTCTGCATTTTCTACCATTTTTTGAACGATAGCATTAATTACTTTCTTTTTACCAAGAATTTTTTCTCTAGGGATAAGTTTTCCTTCGTTATTTACATTTAACAGAGGACAAACGTGCAACATATTTCCTAAAAATCCACTTGTTTTAGAAATTCTGCCTCCTCTAACAAAATATTTAAGATCAGTTGAGAAGAACCAATGATTGACGGTTAATCTATTTTTTTCTGCCCATTCTTTAACTTCTTCAATATTTTTGCCTTCATCTCTTAAATCAGCAAGTTTATCCATTAAAAGACCATAACCGCTACTTGCAGCAAGTGAGTCAACTATATAGATTTTTGCATCAGGATATTTTTCGTTAATCATATTAACAGCTAAGCGAGCACTATTAATTGTCCCACTAATTCCACTAGACAAAGTTAAATGTAGAATTTCTTTATAGCCTTCATTAATTAAATTTTCAAAATAATTGAAGTAGTCTTGCGCGTTTAATTGGCTAGTTTTTGTCATCACGCCTTCTTCCATCTTTTTATAGAATTCTGGTAATGGTAATGTTTCGCCAAAATCATCTTTGTGCTCTACACCATCTAAGAAATAATGAAAACAAAGATATCTAATATTTCTTTTTTTATAATGGTTTACATCTAGATCACTTGTCGAACAGCAACTTAATAAAAATTTGTTCATGATAAGAATCTCCTTCGCGTTTAATGATTATAGTAGATATTTAATAAAAAATTAAGCGTTTTTATAAAATAACAAAAAACAGTATTTTTTTAAAATTTATGGCATTTTTTTAATTTTCTTCATTATTTTTTTAAATTCTTAGTCTTTTTTTAAAAATTTACGTATTTTTTACAAAAATCCTGCAAAAATTTAATTATTCGACAGATTTTAATGCTTCCGCCATCTTAATTTTATTGATTTTTTTAGGATTTAAAACGCAAACAAGAATTACAAATCCAAATGCTAAAAGTATTGTATAAATATAACTTGACCGAGCTATTGTCATACCAAACGTCAAACCGATCGACTCAATACTAACCATAATATATTGGTGCAAGAAATAGCCAACTCCTATTCCTATAGCAACGCCAATAATAGACATAAAGAAGATTTCTCTAAAAATATACATTAAAGCTTCATATCGATAATATCCATTAACACGAAGTGTCGCGATTTCTTTAATACGTTCAGAAACCATAATATCTGTTAAGTTATAAATAACTACAGCAATTAAAGCTCCACTTAAAAGAACAATAATAGCAACAAGAGCATCTAGGTTGTTTAAGACGCTTTCATACATTAATTTAGTGTTTTGACTATTAATAACACTAACAATATTCGGATTTTCGAGAAGCCTATCAATATAATCATTAACTTCTTGATCGCTTAAGTCGGTTTTTACGATATATCCGTTTTGTGTTAATGTTGGAAAATAAGTTTGCATAACTTTTTCGCCACAATAAACATAGTTTTCAATATAGTTTTGAGTAATTCCTGTAATTTCGATTTGTGTTAATGAATTATTCAATTCATCAAGAGAAATTACAATATTATCTCCTATATTTAAGCCAAATTTATCAGCAATTTGTTTTGTAATAATAAAACTATTCTCATTAAAAACATCAGGATCATCTAAACCAACATAATCAGTTAAACTATTTGTTGAAATCAAAGTAAAATCTATATTTTGCTCGCTTCCTAGTGCCGTGCCATCATAACTATAAACTTTATTACTTTGCCCAACATCGAATGGATTTTCTCCTTCCATTCCTTCAGCAGTTAATTTAGCAACAAAATCATATTTAACAATTTCAGTAAATTGAGTTGTGTTGATAACACCTAAAGAATCTTTAATTCCAAAGGCAGTTAAAAGTAAACCAGTACAACCACCAATACCAATAAGCATCATAATTAAATTCTTTTTGAACCTAAACACATTTCTTAGCATTGATTTAGTGTTGAATTTAAGATGCTTCCAAATAAACGGAATATGTTCAAGCCAAATTTTCTTACCAGGAAGAGGCGCTTTACCAATCATTAAAGAAGAAACGCTATCTCTTAATGAAGCAAAGGAAATAATCGTTATTATAATAAGAATTAAAGCAATCATTGCTAAAGTATATAAAGTAATTGTAATTGGATCGCCAACATAAATCATTGGTCCAGTTAAATCATAAATTGTGCCATAAATACTTCCAATAATTGTTGGTAATACGAATAAGCCAAATAAAATTGCAACAACGGAACCTAAAATTGTAGTTAATAAACCATAAATCAAATATTTTGTATAAATCATCGATTTACTGTAACCAAGCGACTTTAAAGTGCCCATTTGTGGTCTATCTTTACTTATAATTCTTGTAATACTAGTTACCGAAACAAGTAAGGCAATAACAAAGAAAAACACAGGGAATACTGCACTAACTGTATCGACTTTTGTCGAATCAATTTCAAACATATAAGCGCTTTGGTTCTGCTCACGAGAAAGAACATACCAGACAGTATCTACTCCACCAAATTGTTCTTCATATATTTGATCAACTTGCCCGGAAACAATTGTATCAAATTCAGGCGTATCTAAAAATTGTTCTAAAGCATTTAATAAACCTTCTTTAACTTCATCGCTAAATTCACTATCAGCTATACTTTGTTCAAAGTAGTCAATTATTTGTTGTTTTGCTTCTTCTTTAATTAGTTCTTTAATTTCAAGTACCCTATTTTCAAGAAAAGGGGCGCTAATCTCATTTATTTCTGCAATTTTATTGTTTATATATTTATCATAATCGTCAGAAAAAGCATTGTATCTTCTTGCTCCAGAATATCTAATTTTAATAATGGTGGTTTCTTTTGGCTCGTAAAAAGACTCATCAAAATAAACAACCGCATCTAAGACGCCACTACCAATCGTTGTTATATCGCCAACTTTAGAAACATAAAATGGGTCTTTCACTAAACCAGAAACAACATAGACTTCTTCGGTTCCTTCATCGTTATTAAATCTAATTTCGGTGCCTAATTCATGACTTATAGAGCTTGAAGAATTGTCTAAAAGTAAAACTTCATTAGCGTTTTCAGGAAATTTTCCTTCTACCAAAGTAAGTTTATCAATATCGTTCTCGCCAAAAGATCTATAAATTAATCTAGTTTCGCTCTTTTTATCGTTGATATATGTCCATTGGTCCATTTGATAATAGCCATCAATATCACTCACACCACTTAATTCGTTTTTTAAGTTATCAACATCGTTTTCGGAAAACCCAATTGTCGACTGAATATAAACATCCATGAAATTTGTTTGATTCCAATAATTATTCATGGTTGCTTGTAAATCAGGAGAACTGCTCGATAAACCGACTAAAAATCCAAGACCTAAAACAACAATTATAAAAATTGCAATTAAACGAGAAATGTCGTTTTTAATAGATGAAAAAATATACTTTAAGAAAGTTTTTTTCATTACCACTCAATCTCCTCAATTGGTTTAGGGTTTTCGTTATATTCTTCAGCAACAATTGTTCCGTTTTTAATATGTAAAACATGATCAGCCATTTGTGTTAAAGCTGAGTTGTGTGTAATAACAATTACAGTTTTATTCCTATTTCTACAAAGATCATGTAAAACTTTTAAAACTTTTTTACCTGTTTCATAGTCAAGGGCACCAGTAGGTTCATCACAAAGTAGCAACTTTGGATTTTTTGCTAAAGCTCTAGCGATAGAAACTCTTTGTTGTTCGCCACCTGAAAGTTGACTTGGAAAATTTTTCATACGTGTTTCAAGTCCAACCG
The DNA here is from genome assembly GCA_944358755.1 of uncultured Bacilli bacterium. Lineage (GTDB taxonomy): Bacteria > Bacillota_I > Bacilli_A > RFN20 > CAG-826 > Onthovivens. The sequence goes on along the minus strand of CALVRY010000009.1, from coordinate 14,166 downwards.
CTCTTAAGGCTTCGACGGAATCTAGAGGGTTTTCACAGATTTCACTAGCGATTTCAACATTATCAACCGCAGTTAAATTAGGCATTAAGTTATAGAATTGGAAAACAAAACCAATTGAATTTCTTCTAAAAAGGGTAAGTTGCTTTTCGTTATATTTGGAAATATCTTCTTTATCGACCATAATTGAGCCAGTAGTTAATGAGTCCATCCCACCAAGCAAATTTAAAAGTGTGGTTTTCCCGCTACCACTAGGACCAACAATGATACAAAACTCATTTTCTTTAATGTTGAATGATAAATTATCGTTAGCTTTGATTACAGTATCGCCTACATGATATTCTTTACTAACGTTTTTAAACTGTACAAGATAATCCATATTATTTTGTCCTCTGATATTAATACAATTTTAGTCAACATATGTTGACTATTCAATCAAACTAATTTAAATTCTGTTTTTAAATCGACATTTTTTGATATAATGTATAAATAAATATGAAAGAGTTAAAAACGGAAGACACATTAGATTTAGTAGACGAAAAGTCTGAAAAAATTCACGAAAAAATCAGAAACACCAAGAAAGCTTTAGCGAAGAGTTTAATCAAACTTCTCCAAGAAAAACCAGTCACACAAATTGATGTAAGTGAACTCTGTAAGAACGCTAATCTTAATCGAACAACTTTTTACAATCATTACAACTCAATCTATGCCCTTCTTGATGAAATGGTTTCTGAATTCTTTAAAAACGTCAAAAAATATTTAGCAGATTCTATTGACGAAAAGAGCGAAAACACTGCTGCTAAAATTGCATTAATGCTTAAATATTTAAAACAAAATCGTCATTTCGTAAGAACAATCATGAATAACAATTTATACGAAGAAATCGGCAATAAATTGATTTCTTTCGATTTTGTTTCAAATCTTTTAAACACAAATATTAAATATAGACAAAACATCTATATTAACGATGCTTACTATATTGGCTTTATCATTTCAGGATGGTACGCAGTCATTAAAAGATGGGTTAATGAAGATTGTGATTTAGATGAAAATACATTAGCTAGACTCTTAACAAGCATCTATTAATATTTAAAAAATATAAATCTTTTCTTTTTAGAGTAATTTTCAATGAAGGAGACAACGTCTTCTTCAATTTTATATCCATGGATTGCGCCTTCTGTAGAACAAGTTAGGGCGCCACACGCACTAGCAAATTCAAGAGTTTTCATAACTTCTTCATCGTTAGGGTTCTCTAAATCTAACTTTAAAAGTTTATGTAAAAATCCACTATAAAAACTGTCTCCGGCACCAATGGTATCTTTAACACGTACATTAAATGAAGTTTGTGTATAAAATTTATCATTAATTTTAAGAAGCGAACCAGATTTTCCTTTTGTTAAAACCACTACCTTATTTTTCAAGTTTTCACGCACGACATCAAAGTCATTTTTATAACCAAAAAATGTTTCGATTTCTTCGTTAGAAATTTTTAAAATATCTGCATTTTCAATAAAAAATCTATAGGAATTTTTAGCTATTTCAATAGAATCAAAAATATCTGATCTAAAATTCACATCGAACGAAACTAATACATTTGCTTCTTTACAAGTTTTCACGAAATTTTCCATCTTTTCACGTGAACAATTATCAGAGATAAATAAACTTCCAAAATGAATTAAACCGTATTTTTTCAAATCAAGTTTTTCAATTTTTTCCCAATTAAATGCGTAATCTGCTGTATTATTTCTTAAAAATGAGTAATTTCTATTTCCTTGTTCGTCTTCGATGTTTAATGCAATAGTTGTATTTTTATTATTCAACATTTCAATTTCTGAATGAAAATTAAATTTTTCAGAAACTAGTTTCTTTACTTTTTCACCAAAAAAATCATTGCCAACTTGTCCAATAAAAGTTACTTCATCAGATAAAGAAGAAAGGTTATAAGCAACATTAAAAGGGGCTCCTCCCACGGACCAACTAAACTTATTTTGATTTTCTATTAAATCAATTAAAACTTCACCAATAATTAAAATTTTGCTCATTTTCGATTCCACCTATATTTTGTTAAATCCACTTTATAGTCTTTTACAACGACACCATCTTCTTCTAACATTTTCTTTTGATTTTCTTTTCCACCAAAAGCAAAATTATCTGCAAGTTCGCCGCGGCTATTTACAACTTTAAAGCAAGGATAAATTAACGGATCTTTGTTTTGGTGTAACACATTGCCGACTACTCTCGATAAACTTTCATTTCCTAAATATATTGCTATATCTTTATAGGTTACAACTTTACCTTTTGGGATTTTTGTTAAAAAATCATATACTTCATTTTGGTACTTCATGAATAAATTATCGAATAAATTCAAGGTTTTTTAAACAAAAAATAACTGTAAATAATTGACAGAATGACAGCAATATTTATAATGTAGTTGACAACATGTCAATAGAAAGGAGTTTTTATGTTTCAAAGAGCAAGAACTGATGACCAAATAAACGAAAGAAAGCAAGATATTATTAAAGCTACGCAAGAATTATATAAAACATTAACATTTAGACAAATTACGTTTACAAAAATCTCTGAAAAGACAAATATTGCTAGATCTACAATTTACAATTATTATCTGAACAAAGAAGAAATCTTTTTGGATATTCTGAAAGAATATTATTTAAGTATTAACGATGAAATTAATAAAAAACTTCTTTCTGAAAAACTTACGAAAAAAGAAATTATCGATGTTTTTACAAACATATTCTTAAAATACTACGATTTATTGGTAATTAATTCTTTATATATAGAGCAAATAGAATATGTCTGTTCACAAGAAAGACTTAATAAGTTTAAGCTTAGTGTTAAACCTCTTTTTGTAAATTTAAATAATATGTTGCGTTTTCAATTTTCAAATATTGATGAAAAACTTTCTCACTTCTTTATACAAGGATTCTTTTCAATAACCTTTGGAATAGCTCCAGCTTGTAGTCCTATTCAAAAACAAAAAATCGCAATGCAAAAAGCCGGAACTTATTACGAATTCGATAAGAAAGAATTTATAAAATTTAGCCTTTCTCTTTTATTTTCTTGTATTCCTAATTAAGAGTTTTGTATTCTTTTGTGATTTTTATATCAAAATTATTTAATTTTTTCTCAATTTCATCTAAATAAGTCTTTTTAATCGCTTCGATTGCTTCATCAATCTTTTTGCTGGCCGTTGAAATATATTCATTTTGTTTTGAAATCTCATCAACTTTCTTGCTAAGACTTTCTAAAGGTTTATCAAGATAAGTATTTCTAAGTTCATCAAATCTCTTAAATAACTGTTCTCTAGAATAAAATTGAACTTCTTCCTTTGCTTTTTGAAGGTATAAATAAGCAAATTTATTTGTTAAAGAAACTAACATATTTAAGAAAGTCATTAAATATTCTGGTCTTACTACATACATATCTTTATATTCTTTAACCTTAAAAATTGGAATATCATTAGAATTATTCTTTCTTTCAAGATTTGAAACAAGAATCGCATATTTGCATTCTTTTTTGATTCTGTTTCGATCAAGTTGACCATAATAATCTTTATTTGCTTTTCTATAAGTACTATCTGGATTTTCATCTTTCATATCAAGACAAACCGAAGTTAAAAGTTGTTCTTCTTTATGTTCTTCATCAGCATAAATTTTAAAAATAAAATCTGCTTTACTACCTTTTGTTTCATCTTCTTCTTTTACAACTTTATTGTCCTTGTGCCATGTGCAATTGCTAAATCCATTTTGCATATAAGATTCAACTTCTTTGTCGCACCAAACTTCTAAATCTTCTCCGGTGTTTTTAACATTTAGAGCGGCTTTATTTCTTTGAAGTTGATTAATTTGGTTAATTAAATCTTCTTTTTCTTTTTCGCGAAGTTTATCTTCTTCTTGTTTTTGTTTACTGAATGCATCCTTTAAATTAGATTTTTCTTTTTCTAAATCTAATTGATATTGGTTTTTAAGTTCTTTAATTTCACCAACTTTAGTTTGAAGTTCAAGTTTCAAATTGTTTATTTCATCTTTATATTTGTTTAAAATCTCTAATTCTTTATTTTTAATATCGCTCGCTTTTTGCTTGTTTAAATTAGAAATTTCATTTTTTAAATTATTAATTTCAATGTCTTTTTGACTTAAATTCCTTGCAAAACTCAACTCTTTTTCTTTATTTTCTTCTTTTATCTTAGAAATTGTCTCTTCGTTTGTTTTATTTAATTTTGAAATTTCGTTACTTAATTTAATTTGATTATCTTTATTTAGTTCGATAATTTTCCTTTCAACTTCTTCTTTTATTCTTCTATTTAAAACTTGTTCTTTTTTCTCTTCAATAAGTTCGTTCAAAAAGGAAGTATCAACAGTTGTAATCTGACTTAAGTCAATGATATCTCCTTTTTGAGCATCTTCATTTAATTCAATGGTTGTTTTATTTTTTACACTAACACTAATAGATTTCACAAACCCTACCTCCTCTTTTTTCTGCTTAAGTTTTATTAATAAAATTCTTAAAAATATTTACTTTATTAAGTATAAACTAAATCAAAAATATTATTGCCTTTAAGTTTGGCTCTTTCAATCTTTTATTTTGTTCATTGACTTCTTTAAGTTTAAAAACGCCAAAGCATTTTTCTTTGGCGTTTATTTTAAAAATAAAAATATTTAGTTTGGTTTTTCGCTTAAATCGTTTTTTCATCTCGAAAAAATATCAAAAGCTTCGAGATGATGTAAAGATTTTTTAAAATGTAGAAAGATCTAACTTATTAAAACTTAAGCGATTTTTATTAATCTTCAATCTTGGACAAACTAGCAACTGTTTCAATATGATAAGTTCTTGGGAACATATCAACAAAATCAATTGATTCAATCTTGTAATAGTCTTTTAAAATTCCAATATCACGACTAAAAGTTCCAACATCACATGAAATATAAACAATTTTCTTTGGTCTAGATTTAATTAATGAATCTAAAAATGTTTTATCCAATCCTTTTCTTGGCGGATCGACAAAAACGCAGTCGAATTTGTTCTCTACAATATAGTCTGATGCATCTTTGCATACAAAATTTGCATTTTTAATGTTGTTTATTTTGGCGTTTTCTTTAGCATCAACAATTGCTTCTTTAACGATTTCTACTCCAAAAACATCTTTTACGTGTTTACTTGCAATTAAACCTATTGTGCCAATTCCACAATATGCATCTAACACAGAATCATTTTTAGTAAGTTTAGCTTTTTCAATCGCTAAACTATATAAAACTTCACATTGGTCATGGTTTACTTGATAAAAAGATTTGCTACTAATTTTAAATTTAACACCTAATAATTCATCAAAAATAAAACCTTTTCCGTAAGCGACTTCTTCTCTTTCACCTAAAATAACGTTAGTTTTGCGGGGATTTTCATTGAAAACTACAGTATTTATATTTGGACATTTTTCAATAAGCGCCTTTACAAAGTTTTTTCTTGAAGGAAAACGCAACGAACTCACAACGAAAACGACCATGATTTCTTTACTTACTTTTCCAACTCTAATTAAAACATGTCTTAAAAGTCCTTTATGATAATCTTCATTGTAAGGATCGAGTTTAAAAGAGAGCATTAAATCTTTGATTGTTTCTAAAATTTTAACATGTGCTTCATCTTCAATTACGCATTCTTTAATAGGCACAATATCGTGACTTTTAAATTTATAAAAACCATAAACAACTCTTCTTTGTTTATCATATCCGAATGGTACTTGAATCTTATTTCTGTAAAAATAAGGTTCTTTCATCCCATAAACATTTGCATCAGCAACTTTAATTTTTGCGATTTTTTCGATGGTTTTTATCGCAACATTCTTTTTATATTCTAATTCTTTTTGATAATCTAAATTTTGAAAACAACATCCGCCACATGCGGTAGCACAAACGCACTTAGGATTTATTCTATATTTTGAAAATTTAAGTATTTTTTTAATTTTAGCTACATCAAAATCCTTTTTTCTATATAAAACTTCAACTTCTGCTTCTTCATCAATTAAAATAGAAGGTACAAAATATGTTCTTCCTTTATCATCTTTTGCCAGACCTTGTCCATCAAAAGTAAAATCAACGCAACGAACTTTAACTATATTTCCCATTAAAAAAGATTATATAAAAAATCAAGTTATAACAAAACTTGATTAATTAAATTTTCTTCACCAACTTGATTAATGAATTCTTGTGAACTTAACTCTTTGCCTTCAAAAACTACTTTTGTAACTTTTAAAAATCCATTATTAACATGAATAATTAAATCTCCACGATATAAAGATTGGACTCCTCCATTTGGTAATTTTTGTAGAGTAATTGGCCCAACATATCTTTCAAATTCAACAAATTCAAGCCTGTCATCGTTTAAATAACAATACCATTTGTCTTTTGATGAAAAATCAAAATCGTTATCAAATAAAATTCTTCTTACTTCACTCATATCTACTTATTATTTTAAACAGATTTTAAAACATGAAAAGATAATTTATAAATTTTTATTAAGATTTTTCTGTTTTTTAAAAACAAGAAAACCCACTCCGAGAGCAATTAGAGTGGGCATTAAGATTAGTAGTCAGAAAGGAGGTATGTGCAAAACAACTACTAATCCTTCTTAGAAATAATTTTATCTCTTTATTTCTTCTATACTTAAAATAGTAAACCATTTAAGTTTATTTTCAAGTCGAAATAAGATTAATTTTTTATGAAAAGAAATGCGATTGTTTTCATGCAAAACAAAAAATTAAAAAATCCTTAGGAAAAATTCAACTAATATACGTTTAAAGCCAGTATATGGTGGAAATTTAACTTTTAATTCTTGGCGAGATTGAAACAAAACGCTCTTTTGGTGTGTAAAAGTTTCGATCGAGTATTTCCCATGATAATGTCCAATACCGCTCGCTTGAACTCCCCCGAAAGGAAATTCATCTACAGTAAAATGCATAATAGTATTGTTTACACAACCACCACCAAAACTTAAATTTGATAACACTTTATTTGTTCTTTCCGAATTATTACCAAAATAATATAAAGCTAAAGGTTTGTCTTTTTCCTTTAAGTTTTTAATTACAGCATTTAAAGATTTAAAAGTTAATATAGGAAGAACCGGACCAAAAATTTCTTCTTGCATAACCGAATCATCAAAACCCGCTTCTAAAAGCACTGGTGAAATTAATTTTCCAAAAGAAATATATTTATTCAAAACCTTATCTTCTTCGATATAACTTTTCAGTCTATTGGCTTGTTCTTCATTTATTACAAACGGAAATTCATTTCTTATTTGTCCCTTTTTGAAATAAAACTTGTTAATCCGATAAACGCATTGCTTCACAAATTCATTTTTAACACTTTCTTCTACCAAAACAAAATCAGGCGCAACACAAGTTTGTCCGGCATTTAAAAATTTTCCCCAAACAATTCTTTTAGCAGCTAACTTAATGTTTGCATCTTTATCAACAATTGCAGGAGATTTTCCGCCTAACTCAAGAGTAATTGGTGTTAAAAATTTACTGGCTTTTTCCATAACTATTTTTCCAACATTTTTGGAACCAGTAAAGAAAATATAATCAAATCTCACATCAAAAATAGAGCCAACTTCGTTTCTCTCGCGATAGACCGTGCTTAAAACTTCCTTAGGTATAATTGAAATAACATTTTCAATAACTTTATTAATATTTGGTGTGTTTTTTGAAAGCTTCAATAAAACACAATTTCCGCAAAAAAGTGCGGAAATTGCAGGGATTAAGGATAAATTAAGTGGATAATTCCATGGTGAAACAACCAAAACAACACCATGTGGTTCTTTAAAAATAAAACCATATGATTTTCTGTTTATGAATCCAGTTTTAATAAATTTTGGATTTAAATATCTGCGCCCTTTTTTAATCAAAAAATCGCATTCTTTAATTACTTGACCAAGTTCTGTGGTTGCAACCTCAACAGAAGATTTATTAAAGTCGGCTTTAAAAGCATCATAAAATTCATTTTTATAAAGAACTAAATTGTCTCTAATTTGTTTGACCCATTTAATTCTTGTTTTTAAATCTTTAGTGTTACCTTTAAAAAAGAATTCTCTTTTCGCTTTTACAATATCTTCAATGAGTTTTATTTCCATTACTTATTGTTCCCCATTAATCCTTTAATATAATCAACTTCTTTATTTACATCTAATCTTGGGAATAATACTTCACCCTTTTCGACTTTATGATTATCTAAAATGTGTTCGTTTAAGATGTTGCTATAATCGCTTTCACTTTCACTTAATCCTAAAGATTTAAAGATTAAAGGTGTTTTCTCAACTAAAATTGGTTCTAAAAGTTTACTACCAACGAAAATAATATAAGCAAGATGTGTCATAACACTCTTTAAATTTTCTTTTTTAGTTTCGTCTTTTGCTAAAGCCCAAGGAGCCGTTTCTTCGATGTATTTATTAGCTCTTCCAAGTAAGTTCATAACATCAATAAAGGCTTCAGTGATGTGTAAGTCATCAAGTTTTTCTTGATAACTATCGACTGTATTTTTGATCATAACTTCTAATTCGTGATCTTGTGGGTTAACACCTTTTTCAAATTCAGGAATAGCACCGCCAAAATATTTTTGGATCATGGAAACTGTTCTGCTAACAAGATTTCCGATATTATTTGCTAAATCGACATTAATTCTTTCGACGAATTGTTCTGGTGTAAATTGTCCATCTTGACCAAAAATCACTTCTCTTACAAGATAATATCTTATTGCATCAACGCCATATCTTTCAATTAATGGGTATGGTGAAACAACATTTCCTTTTGATTTTGACATTTTTCCATCTTTCATCATTAAAAGTCCGTGAACAAAAACTCTGTCTGGTAATCTAACGCCTAAGGACATTAAAAATTCTGGCCAATAAATTGTGTGGAATCTAGTAATATCAGCTCCGATAACGTGAATAATTTCACTATCTTCGCTCGCCCAAAATTTTTGGTAAAGTTCATCGTGATCTGTTCCATAACCTAATGCTGATAGATAATTACAAAGAGCGTCTAACCACACATAAGCAACATGTTTTGTATTTTCTCTAATAGGCACGCCCCAAGAAAAAGATGTTCTACTAACACATAAATCTTCAAGACCAGGTTTTATAAATGTATTCAACATTTCGTTTTTTCTATTAATCGGGTAAATAACTTTATCGTTTTCGTACCATTTCAAAAGTTGAGGTAAATATTTTTGTGTTTTAAAGAAATAACTTTCTTCGATAGCTTTTTCTACTGGTCTATTACAATCTGGACAAAGATGTTCTGGTCCAACTTGTGTGTCAGTCCAGAAAGATTCACATGGTGTGCAATACCAACCTTCATATTTACCGAGATAAATGTCTTGATTTTGATACATTTTAGTAAATGCATCTTGAACAACTTTAATATGTCTATCTTGTGTTGTTCTAATAAAGTCGTCATTTGAGATTTTCATCGCTTCCCAAAGCTTAGTGAAAACATTTGTGATGTTATCGACATATTGTTGAGGTGTTAAACCGGCTTTTTCAGCATTTTTCTCGATTTTTAAACCATGTTCATCAGTACCTGTTAAAAAATAACATTCAAAATGTCTCATTCTTTTATATCTAGCAAAAACATCACATAAAGTTGTGCAATAAGCATGTCCAATATGAGGATTGCCACTTGGGTAATAAATAGGTGTTGTAATATAAAATCTCTTTTTACTCATAAATAATCTCCACAATTCGTATATATTTTAAACTTTATAGTAAATTTAAGCATTAAATTTAACACTTTTTTGATAAATTTCCCGGAAATTTTACATTTTTTATTTCAGCGTGAAAACTCGGAACAATTTCGTGAAAACTTTTTAATAATAAATAGGCAACTAATTATAAAATTATTTGATTTTATGGAAAGATAAATATGAATAGTTTCTCCTCTATATTGACAGAAACAAGAAAAAATCCTTGCGATTTGCAAGGATTTTAATTAATTTACTTTGTTCTGTTATATTTTTTGTTAAATCTATCAACTCTACCATCAGCTTGTGTAAATCTTTGTTTACCAGTATAGAATGGGTGGCAGTTTGAACATGTATCAACTCTGATTTCATTTAATGTTGATTCTGTTTCGAATGTGTTTCCACAAGAGATGCATGTAACTTTACATGTGTGATAGTTTGGGTGAATACCTTTTTTCATTTTATCTACTCCTTCCGCCTTAAGACTCGATGCGATCTTAAAGAAAGCATGTTAACTAGCTAAAATTTCTAGCAACTAATAATATCATACTTGACAAATTAAATGAAACATTTTTTACATTGTATTAACTTTTTTACCATCTATTTATGTTGTTATTTTTCCTGCCTATATTAAAATATTATCTAATTGGAGGAATTACACATGCTAAATAAGCAATTAGCTCTAGATGTTATAAATTATGCATCTTCTTCTGGTGCTGATTTTGTAGAAATCTTCGACGAAGACACCATTCGTCATGCATATACAGTAGAAAATAATAAAGTTGACTCCTCTTCTGTCTCAGAAACAAGCGGAGTTGGCTTAAGATTGTTAAAAGGCACAAGAAGTGTTTATGGTTCTACAAGCGATAAATCAAGAAAAAGCTTGATGAAACTCGCAGAAACATTATCTAAATCTTTCGAAGGCGAAAGAGAACTTTCTGAGCTCACTTCTTTCGATAATGTAAAAATTAAACAAATTCACAAAAGAAAGACACCAGTTTCAGCTGTTCCAGTTGAAGATATTATTTCTTTACTTAAAAAGGCTTCATCAATTATTTCTGATTATGACAAAAGAATAGTTAGAAGCATTGTTGGAATGTCAATTACAGAAAATAAAATTGAAATATTTAATTCTAACGGTAAACATTATAAAGATAATAAGGAATATTCTAGATTAACGATGATGTCTGTGGCTAGTGAAAACGGAAAGATTGAAACTAGATTTGATGGACCAGGAAATCAAGGCGGCTGGGATTATTTTGCTAAAGAAATTGACGTTGAAAAAATCGCAAGAAACAATGCTGAAAAAGTTATTTTAATGCTTGGTGCAAAAGAATGTCCTAGCGGAAAAATGCCTGTTGTTATCGGTAATGGTTGGGGCGGAGTTATTTTCCATGAAGCTTGTGGTCACCAACTCGAAGCCACTTCTGTTGCAAAAGGTTTAAGTGTCTTTTCAAATATGAAGGGACAACAAATCGCAAATACTTGTGTTAGCGCTTATGATGATGGCTCACTTTCTAATGAATGGGGTTCAAATAGCGTTGATGACGAAGGCGGAATTCCACAAAAAAACGAATTAATTAAAGACGGTATTTTAACTGGTTACTTAGTTGATTACTTCAACTCTAGAAGAATGAACGACAAGCCAAATGGCGTTTCAAGAAGAGAATCATATAAATATGAGCCAACTTCCAGAATGAGCAACACTTACATTGCTCCTGGAAAATCTACCGAAGAAGAAATTATTCAAGCGACAAAACTTGGAATTTATGCTGTTTCATTTAACGGTGGTTCTGTTGATCCTTCAACTGGAGATTTCAATTTTGGCTGTTCAGAAGCATACATCATTAAAGATGGCAAAATTGGTAAACCAGTAAGAGGTGCAACTCTTGTTGGAAACGCAAGAGATATCTTAAAACACATTGATATGGTAGGAAACAACCTTGCATTTGGACAAGGTATGTGTGGATCAGCAAGCGGATCAATCCCGGTAAATGTAGGTCAACCTACAATTAGAGTTGATGAAATTGTTGTTGGTGGAAGAGGAGGATCAATCAATGAATTTTAAAAAGTATTTTGAAAAAGCAAACGAAGCTGGAATTACTTCTTCTGAACTAACTTCATCTACTTCAACTTCTTTTTCGTTCTCATTATTTAAAGGTGAATTAGTTTCTTATAACATCGATACCTCTAGAAGATTGAGTTCAAGAGGAATCTATGAAGGCAAAATGGGTTTTGGCACAACAGAAAACGATAGTTCCGACAGTGCTGATTTCTTAATTAATGCAATTAAATTAACCGCTTCTTTAAATGAATCTGATGATGAACCAATCATTTACGAAGGCGGAACAAGTTATAAAAAATTTACCCTTAATTCAAAGAACCTAAAGGCACGGAAAACTGAAGAAAAAATCAAGATTTGCAAGGAAATTGAACAAAAACTTCAAAATTATGACTCAAGAATCAGTGATGTTGAAGTCTACTATTCTGATAATTATTCGGAAAGAATTCTTGCAAATTCATTCGGATTAAACTTAAAAGAAACTAACAATTATTTTGTTATTTCTGCTTCTGTTGTTATTAAAGATGGTGAGGAAATTAAATCAAATTACGACTCATATTTTGGCGTAAATCCTGAAGAATTTAACATCGATGAATTCTGCAAAAACATTGTAGAAAAAGGGCTCGGCAAACTTCATGGCGAATCAATTAAGGCAGGAAAATATAAAGCAGTTTTCTCTAGAGAATCTGTTTCTGCATTACTTAACGCCTTATTATCCAATGTTTCAAGTGAACAAATTCAAAAACATTCTTCTAGATTAGAAGGCAAGTTAAACACTAAAGTATTGAGTGATAAATTAACGGTTTATGAAAAACCACATTTAAGAAATATCTTCTATACTTATTTTGATGATGAAGGTGTTGCAACTCAAGATAAAGTAATCTTTGAAAAAGGCGTTTTAAAAACCTATTTCTATAACCTTGTAACTGCAAAGAAAGATGGTGTCGAAACCACAGGAAACGCTTCAAGAAGAGGCAATAAAATGGGTATTACATTTGGTAATATAATCGTTAAAAATGGCCGCCTTAGTGAAGAAGAATTATTTAAGAAAATTAAAAATGGCGTTTATATCACCGATGTCTCTGGTTTACACGCTGGTTTAGATTCTACAAGCGGAGATTTCTCATTACAAGCTGAAGGTTTCCATGTAGAAAACGGAGTTAAAAGCAAACCACTAACACTCTTTACAGTTAGCGGAAATATCTTTGAACTATTTAATGATATTATTGCTGTAGGTAACAACTCAAAACTCTTAATTAATTCGACAACAACCCCTTCAATCGCATTTAAGAATCTTAAAATTTCAGCTGAATAATTAAAACAAATAAATTATAAAAAAGGCGGATTTCTCCGCTTTTTTTGTTTATAAATTCTATTTTTCTATTTCTTTTCTTTTAAGATGTATAAAATACCAATTGTTTTTGGTCCACAGTGTGAAGAAATAACACAACCCGCTCTTGTGTGGATGATTTTAGAAGGATCAATATATTTGGACAGTTCTTCAATAACATAGTTATCTTCTCCATCCATATGTCCACTATCAGTAACAAAAACTCTTGTTAAGTCCATATTTGATAAATCTTCTTTAAATTCATCAATTTGGCAATCAACAGCTTTTCTATATTTTCCACGAGGTGTTTTATAGACAGTTAATTTTCCATCAATTACTTTTGCAATTGGGTGAAGATTTAAAAGATGAGCAAAAAGTTTTGTCATTCCACTGCATCTTCCGCCTTTATAAAGATAATCCAATCTATCAATACAGAATTTAGCACTTACTAAAGGTACTAATTCTCTAACTTTTCTTGCTATTTCATGAACATCGTCGCCTTCGTTTCTAAAATCAACCATTTTACAAACGAGTAAACCAGTTCCGGTTGATAAATTTAATGAATCAACAACTTCAATACGTCCTTCTGGAAATTCTTGAATTGCAATCATCGCATTTTGATAACTTGAAGATAAACTACTTCCAATACCTGTGTAAATGATATCATAACCTTCATCAATATAAGGTTTAAAAAACTCAATAAATTGATTAGCGTTTGCAGCACCAGTTTTTGGTGTGTTTCCAATTCTTTCGACTGTTTTATAGATGGTTTCTGCATCTAAATTAATTCCATCTAAATAATCTTGATCATCTCCAGGAAAAGAAACGTGTAAAGGTAAAATTTTAATATTGTTTTCTTCTAAGTATTCTTTTGGTAAATCTGTTGTAGAATCAACAATAATTATAACTTTATTAGCCATTTTATAACTCCCTATTAACTCCTTTATTTTACTATAAATCGCAGAAATATAACATTATTCTTTTATTTCAAAAAAGAGGTTTATCTCTAAATGACAACTAAATAAAGTTTG
>CALVRY010000008.1 GCA_944358755.1 uncultured Bacilli bacterium | reverse complement strand
CAAAGGATTTAATCGAGAAATTGAAAATTTGAATTAATCTTTGATCAATTCTTTATAAACTTTATTTTTATTAATGCTATAAATTATTGAAATAATTGAAGAAATTTCTTTTTTAGAGTAACCTAATTTTTCAAGAGCTTTTGCTTTCTCAACAATTTCGTCATTTATTTCTTTAATCTCTTCTTTTTTGCCTTCTAAAACAAGAACCAGCTCACCCTTATATTCGCGTTTTTCTTCACACAAAGTTTTTAAATCTGAACGAATAAATTCTTCATACATTTTAGTTAATTCTCTTGCGATAACAATTTTTCTATTTCCTAAAATTTTATATAAAGATGACAAAGTTTCATCAATTCTATGAGGAGCTTCGTATAGTATAATTGTGTATTTATAATTCAAAAACCCTGCAATTTCTGCTTCTTTTTTAGAAATTTTAGAATCTAAGAAACCATAAAACATAAAATGAGTGGTGTCTAACCCACTTCCAACAAGTGCCAAAAGTGCCGCATTTGGGCCACTTAAAGGAATAATTTCAATATTATTTTTAATGCATTCTTTAGTTAACAAAAATCCAGGATCACTAATACAAGGGAAACCTGCATCACTTAAATAGGCACAATCTTCACCATTTAAAATTCTTTTTGCAATAATTTGGCTTTCGGAGATTTCGTTATGTTCGTGACAAGAAACACAAGGCTTAGAAATGTTTAAAAGTGCCAGTAATTTTTGAGTATTTCTTGTATCTTCACACGCAATAAAAGAAACAGAATTTAAAATTTCTTTAACGCGAGGAGAAACCTCGTTTAAATTTCCGATAGGAGAGGGAACTAAATATAAAGTATTAGGCATTTTTATTTATTTGTTTTTGTGGATTTTGTTTCTTTTGAGGGAATTTTCCACTTTGTTTTACATATTTTTTGACTTCTTCAAGCGGTAAGAATTCAACGACATCTTCGCCAACACATTTAATTACTTTGGTTAAAACATTGTAACTACTTACTTTTAACTCGACTCCATTATATTTAAAAGTAGTGTTAATTGGTGGAAATTGTTTCTTTTCTTCAGTGTAGTAATCATCCTCATATTTTAAACAACACATTAATTTTCCACAAACCCCGCTTAATTTAGGAATATTTATGGTTAACATTTGGTTTTTAGCTTTATTTAAAGAAATACCTTCTTGATTTGAGTACATGTAAGTACAACAAAGCGGAAGTCCACAAACGCCATATCCTCCAACTAACATTGCTCTTTCGCGCGCCACAATTTGCCTTAATTCGATTCTGCATTTTAAAATTGAGGCAAGGCGTTTTAAAAGTTCTCTAAAATCAATACGTGCTTCGCTAAAATAGGTAAATAAGATTTTTTCGTGGTCTAAAGTATACTCAGTTTTAACGAGTTTCATATCTAAATTTAATTCTTTAGTATGTTTTTCAAAAATTTCAGCAGCTTGTTTTGCTGAAGCTTTGTTGTTTTTATAAGTTAAAAGATCTTTCTTCGTTGCTTTTCTGATAATTGGTTTGATTTCTTTGTCAAAATTTAATGTTGAAATGCCTTTTTTTGGCGCAACAACTTTACCAAGTTCTAACCCAACAACAGTTTCAACAACAACAAAAGAACCGAGATCGATAGATTCATCATCGGTTTGAAAAAAATATGCTTTTCTTGTGTCTTCAAATTTAACGCTTATACAATAATTCATCTTAGTTACCAAAAATTTTCTCTAAAGTTGAGTAAGTTAATAATTGAAGATTCAAGTTTGAATTAATTTCGTTACGAGAATTCATTAAGAGAATAACTTTATCTTCAATATCGTTTAAATTAACTAACTTATTTAGTATTTTATCATATTTTTCTAAGACTGTTTGCTCTTTATATTTAATCTTTATCCCCTCTTTAAAAAAAAGAATTAATAAATCATAAAATTGGCGATATTCAGTTTTATCTTTGATAGATTTAAAAACGTTATTTAGTAAAAAGTTTAAAAGAAATTGATACATATCAGCAAATTCTAATAAATTTTCCCCAAGATTTATAACTTTTAACAAATTTTGATTATTTTCGTTTTCTTTAATTAAATCAGCATCGTTAAAATAAAAAGATAAAATTTCGGCTTTTTTATCATCAACCCCAAGCATTTTTGCTTGATTTATTAAATCAGCTTGAGGAAGTAAAGTGAAGTGGACGGTTTGAACCCTACTTAAAATTGTAGGAAGAATTCTTTTATCGTTTTCGGTCGTTAAAAAAGCATATGTGTCTTCTAAAGGTTCTTCCAGAAATTTTAATAAAGCATTGGTCGCATCAAGAGATAAATTTTCAATGAGATTAATGATATAAACTTTTTTAGAAAATTTCTCAGTGCCGGTTTTTGAGAAAGCAGTTTCTAATTCTCTGATTTCGTCAATCTTGATTTGCCTTGTTTTTGTATCAAAAACTCGTAAATCTACATAATTTTCGTCAAAAATTCTTTTTGTAATTAAGGAATCTTGATTAGCAAAAGGTGAACTTTCTGGATCGATAATACTTGCTGCTAAAAATTTTGCTATATTTAAAAGTGGTGTGCCTTTTTCGCCAACAAGTAAATAAGCATGAAAAATTTTGTGATGCTTAAAAGCATTTTCAAAAACTTTATATGGAATTTCTTGATATGTTTTTAGGTAATTAATGTAATCCATTTAACTTTTCTTTAATGATTTTATAGGTTGCATCAAAAACTTCGTCGATGGATTTGGAAGCATCGATACTTACTATTCTATTTGGATTATTTTTCACGATTTCTTTAAAAGTTTCATAAACTTTATCGTGGAAATTTTCATTTTCATTATCAAGTCGATCAGCAACTCTTTTTTTATCGCGGCTTACTCTTGCTAGACCAATTTCTGGAGAGACATCGAAAAATATTGTTAAGTCTGGATAAGTGTTCTCAGTAGCGAAAAGATTAACATTTAATACGTTTTCAACACCAATATTTCTTCCTCCGCCTTGATAAGCAATACTAGAGTCAATAAAACGATCGCAAAGAACGATTTTTCCTTCTTTTAGTGCTGGCCAAATTTTTTCAACAAGATGTTGTCTGCGGCTTGCAGCGTATAAAAGCGCTTCACTTCGGGCATCGAGTTCTTGATTTTCGTTATCTAAAATAATATTTCTAATTTTTTCAGCGATAGGAGTGCCGCCAGGTTCTCTAGTTAAAACTATGTTATAGCCTTCACTAACTAATTTTTCGTGGATTTTTTTAATAATTGTGGATTTTCCGCTTCCATCAGGTCCTTCAAAAGTAATAAACATAGAGTTCTCCTTAAATCTTGGTACGTCCTTTAAGAGCTTTTTCTAATGTAAGTGAGTCAATGTAGTCAAAAGATGCTCCAATAGGCATACCATATGCTAGACGTGTAATTTTTATATTTCTATCTGAAAGAATTTTTGAGATATAAAGCGCGGTTATTTCACCTTCTGGTGTTGCGTTTGTTGCAATAATTAATTCTTTAATTCCTTCTTTTACTATTCGATTAACAAGTTCCTCAATTTTTAGATTTTCTGGTCCAATATTTTTACTTGGATTAATCAAACCACCCAAAACATGATATGTGCCATTATATGTGCCAATTTTTTCAAAAGGCAAAACGTCTTTTGAAAGAGCAACAACGATACATTCTGCATGGTTTCTATCTGGATCGGTGCAAACTGAACAACAATCTTCATCAGTTAAAATTCCACAAACTGGACAAGGGTGAATTTTGCTTTTTGCTTCTTTGATGTTTTTTAAAAGGTTTTCAACCTCGTCTTGAGGCATATCTAAAAGAGCATATGCCATTCTTTCGGCGGTTTTTGAACCAATTGAAGGAAATTGTGAAAATGAATCAGCTAATTTATCGACGACTTTTAGATCCTTCATTAAAAAGGAAAGCCTCCCTTGCGATTAGCTTGTTGGAATTTATCAGCTAATGCTTCTTCAGCATCATTGATTTGTTCTTTACATCCGTTATAAGCAAGTTTAATCATTTCGACTAAATCTTCCTTTTCTTTTAATAAATCATCATCAAGAATTTCGATGCTTACCATATCAAGGTTACCTTTCATAGTAACAGTAACCGCACCATTAGCAGTGTTTGTAAATTCTTTTTCTTCTAAAAGTTTATGTTCTTTTTCATATTGTCTTTGCAATTTTTGCATTGCTTGGACCATTTGTTGCATATTCATATAATTAAATTCCTTTCTTTAAAATAATTTAGTATCTTCAATATCGCTTTTCTTTGGTAAGTGATTTAACTCTTGAAGATTACGATATTTTTTAATTAATTCGGTTGACTCATCTCTATTTAGAGCATAGAGACAAACTTTTCTCCCTAATAATTTCTTAACAAGTTTGTTTAAACCTTCTTGATTAGAGATAATGTTTATTTTTTTAGCTGTATTTTTATAGTCGCAAATAAGAATTAAATTTGAATTTGTAACTATGTATGGTTTTGAATCCAAAAGCAATGAAGCATAAGGTCCTTCGTTTGGATCGTTAATTAATTGCTCAAGTGCTAGCCATCTATTTGTTAAAACTTTTCTTTCGTCTTTATTAGAAATTATCGTTAGTTTGATAAGTTCATCGATTGTAATTTGTCTTATATCTCCATCAACTGATAGAGGTGCAAATTCAGATGTGGAAGGTTTAAGCTTAATATCAACTTGTGGATCTTCCTTTTTAGTTTCAATTGGTTTTTCAACAAAAGAGTTGAGATTTGCTGGCTTTTCGGAATTTTCAATTGGTTTTTGGACGGGAATTTCTTGTGTTTTAACCTCTCTTGCGACTTCTTTAGGTGCAACATATTGAGTAGTGCTTGTTGTTTCCAAACCAAGCAACTTTAATAAATAAATTTCAAACAAGAAGTTTGGGTCAGAAGTTGTTTTGAATTCGTTTTGACATTTTAAGAGTTGTTCGATGTAATTCATTAATTCACTTTCATCGAATTTAAGCATAATTTCTTTTGCATCATCTTCTTTCGAAGAAGTAATTAAATTTTTGTCTCTTGTTTTTAAATAAACTAAAGAATCTTTTAAAAGATTTAACAATTCATTAACTAATCTTGATAAATCGGTATTTTTTTGAACCATTTCATCAAAAGATTTTAAGACTTTTAAGGTGTTTTTATCTTTTATATCTTCTAATAAACGGATTTTGTCTTGACTAGAAACGAGCCCGAACATTTTTATGACATCGCTTTCTTCAATGTTAGAACCTGCGTAAGATATGACTTGATCAAGAATAGATAAGGAATCTCTTGCACCACCATTAGCTAATTCGACAATTAAATTTATTGCATCATTTGTTGCAGTGATATTTTCTTCGCTCAAAACACGAACAATCAGTTTTTTGAGTTCTGCATCAGTAATTTTCTTGAATTCATATCTTTGGCATCTACTTAAAATCGTTGGTAGAAGTTTATAAGGTTCGGTTGTACAAAGAATGAAAACAACATAACTTGGCGGCTCTTCTAGTGTTTTTAATAGTGCGTTAAAAGCACTATTTGTCATCATGTGAACTTCATCAATAATATAGATTTTATATCTACTTTGAATTGGAGCATATTTAACTTTTTCAATTAATTCTCTAACTTCATCAACTCCGCTGTTACTAGCAGCATCGATTTCGATAACATCAGGATGAGAGCCTTCATTAATTGCATTACAACTTGGACAATCGTTACAAATGTGCCCAATACCTTTTTCGCAATTTAAAGCTTTAGCAAAAAGTCTAGCGACACTAGTTTTACCAGTGCCTCTTGGCCCACTAAAAAGATAGGCATGTGAAATTTTTTGGATTTTTAATGAATTTTCCAAAGTTCTTTTTATTGCTTCTTGACCAACGAGTTCATCGAAATTTTTACTTCTATATTTTCTATAAAGTGCTAAATAAGACATGAATTAATACCTTATTAATTATACACATTAAATTGAGTTTTAAAAATTTAAACATTGGCGTTGATAAAATTAATTCGCGTGAAAAGAAGTTCTAAAATTTTCACGATTTTATATTGTTTTAAAATTAGAAAATATTTTTTTAAAAATTCTAGGGATTTTTCCAATTTTTCCTAATATTTTTATTTATTTTGACATTTAACTAGATATTTAATTATTTATACAATTTTTGTATAATTTTTTGAATTGAGGAGGAAATGAAAATGGATAAAAGCATGAGAGATAGACTTAATACAAGCGAAAAAAGATTGACTGAAATTGATGATTTATTATTACAACCAGAAACTTCCTCTGATATGAATCTTTTCAAGAAGTTAAGTAAAGAAAGAAGTCAACTAGAACCAATAGTTGACAAATATCACGAATTTTGTTTTGCTGAACAAAATAAAAATGATGCTCTTTTGATGTGCAATGATAAAGATCCAGAAATTGCACAAATGGGCAAAGAAGAATTAAAAAAGAACGAAGCTTTAATTGAATCAATTGAGGAAGAATTAAGAATTTTATTATTGCCAAAAGATCCTAACGATGGTAAGGATATTATTTTTGAAATTAAAGGCGCTGTTGGTGGAGATGAGGCAAATATTTTCGCAGGAGATTTATTTAGAATGTATGTAAGATACTGCGAAAATAAAGGATGGCACGTTAAAATTTTAGATGAATCCCCAACTGGTGTTGGCGGTTATTCTTATGTTTCTTTTGTCGTAAGCGGAGATGATGCCTATTCTAGATTAAAGTTTGAAAGTGGTGTTCATAGAGTTCAAAGAGTTCCAAAGACTGAAGCAAACGGCAGAATTCATACATCCACTGCAACAGTCGTTGTTATGCCTCAAGTTGAAGCAAATGAAGTAAATATTAATCCTGCAGATTTAAAAGTGGATCGTTATAGATCTCAAGGAGCGGGCGGCCAAAACGTTAATAAAACCGAATCAGCAGTTAGAATTACACATATTCCAAGCGGAATAGTTGTTTCTTGTCAAACCGAAAAGTCACAAATTCAAAACCACGAAATTTGTATGCAAATGTTGGCATCAAAATTAGCTCAACTCGAAGAAGAAAAGAAAGCCAAAACTGAGGCGCAATATAGAAGCAAAATTGGTAGTGGCGACAGAAACGAAAAAATCAGAACTTATAACTATCCACAAAATAGAGTAACTGACCATAGAATCGGATTCACTATCCAACAACTTGACAGAGTTATCAATGGTGATTTAGATGCGATTATTGATGCTTTAATTAACTATGATCAACAACAAAAGATAGCTGGGAATCAAAATGGAATTAACTAATCGAGAAGCTTTTTTTAAAACTAAAGAAGAAGTAAAAAACAAGAATTTAGAGATTAGTGATAACGAAATTTTTCTACTAATTGAGAAGGTAAATAACTACCAGAATTATACTAATTTAGTACTAAATTTCGACAAAAACCTTGCAAATATTAACTATTTTAATGAATTAAAAGAAAGATTATTTAATGGAGAACCAATCCAATATATTTTAAATTCAGCCCCCTTTGTGGATTTAGACATTTATGTCGACAATAGAGTTTTAATACCTCGAGTAGAGACAGAAGAGCTTGTGACTAAAACTAGATATTTCATTGAAAAATTAGAATTAGAACATAAAGTTATTGGCGATATGTGCACTGGTTCTGGCTGTATTGCTCTTTTTATGAAAAAAAGTTTTACAGATTCAAGCGTTTTTGCAAGCGATATTTCTAAAGACGCTTTAGAGGTCGCTAATAAAAATGCAAAAGATTTAGAATTAGATATTATTTTTTTAAAAGGTGACAAGACCAAGCCTTTCGTTAATCAAAACATTAAATTTGATATCTTTATTTCAAATCCACCTTACGTTCAAAATAAAAATGATATCGAAGAAAAAGTTAAGAAAAACGAGCCAATGAACGCGATTTATTCTGAAGATGGCGTCGCTTTTTATAGGGATGTTTTTCAAAACTATAAAAAATTTATGAACAATAAGTTCATGATGGCTTTTGAAATAAATTATGATCAAGAACATCAATTAACCGAATTAGTTGAAGAATATTTTCCTGGCGATAAAAAATATATGTTTTTAAAAGATATTTATGGGCTAACAAGATTTTTGTTCATTTTGAAAGGATATAAATATGATCAAGTTGACTAAAAAAGACATATCAAAATGTGCCGAAATTTTAAAGAATAATGGTCTTTTAGCTTTTCCTACGGAAACAGTTTTTGGTTTAGGAATTAAAGCTAGTTCTGAAGAAAATTATGAAAAATTAGTAAAAGTAAAAAATAGACCAAGTGACAAACCATTCACTTTAATGTGTTCTAAAATTGAAGATTTTGAAAAATTTGTCAAAATTGATGAAAAAACAAGGAAAATCATTAATTATTTTATGCCTGGACCAATCACCTTAATTTTAAAAACAAAAACTGATGTGCCTCATTTTGTTGATTTAGGTACTGGGTTTGTTGGAGTCAGAATTCCAGATGATAAATTTGTAGTTAATATGATTAAAGAGGTCGGAGAACCTTTACTCGTGCCTAGTGCAAATATTTCCTCTTTTCCACCAGCAAAAAACGATAAAGAAGCAATTGAATATTTTCATGATACCATTGATGGGGTTGTTGAAGGTGAATGCATTAATGGAACACCTTCATCAATATTTAAGATAGATAATGGTAAAATAATATTAATAAGAAAAGGCCTAATAAGTCTTGAAGAAGTGGAGGAAATTGTTAAATGAAAATTTCTATAGCTAGCGATCACGGCGGATTTAAATATAAAGAAGAAATTAAAAAACATTTAATTTCAAAAGGATATCAAGTAATAGATGAAGGTACAAATTCATTAGATTCTTGTAATTATGCAGAATTTGCTCTGAAAGCAGCTGAAGATGTTGCAAATAAAAGAGCTGACTTTGGTGTTTTAGTTTGTAGTAGTGGAGAAGGCGTTGCAATTGCTGCAAACAAAGTAAAAGGTGTTAGGTGTGGAATAGGCTATAATGATACTGTTTCAAAATTATTAAGAGGGCACAACGACGCTAATATGATTGCTTTTGGTGCGCTTTATATGGATTTAGAAGATGTTATTAGGAGAGTGGATATCTTTTTGGATTCTTCGTTTGAAGGTGGTAGACACCAAAAAAGAGTTGACACAATCCAAGATTACGAAAATTGCTAAAAATTATTAAATAATTTTTTAGTCGAAAACATACGATAATTATCGTAAAAAATGAACATTGTAAAAAATATTTTAAAAAAAGTTTAAATTTTTTTTAACATTTTTCATATTGACCTACTTCGTATTATATGAAAGGAGGTTTTTTGATATAACGAAGTGTCCTTTATGTGGTAACGAGGACCAAAAATATTTTGGTGTTAATAATAAAGGAGAAACGTATTGTAGGCGATGCGTATCTTTTATTGGCGAAGAGGCGAAAAACGAAATCTTTCGAAATTCTTTTGGACATTTAGAAATTAATTACGAACTTAGTGAAGACCAAAAAAGAGTAAGCGATGAGGTTTTTAAAAATTACCGCAACAAAGAAAATACATTAATTTATGCTGTATGCGGTGCAGGAAAAACCGAACTCGTTTATCAAACAATTGAATTTGTTTTAAAAAATGGTGGGCGCGTTGGATTTGGTATACCAAGGCGAGACGTTGTAATTGAATTATCTGAAAGATTAAAAAGTGCCTTTAAAGGCTATAAAGTAATTTCGCTTTATGGTGGTCATACTAGTGATTTGAATGGCGATATAATATGTTTAACTACTCATCAGCTCTACCGATATGAGAACTATTTTGATCTTTTAATATTAGACGAGATTGATGCGTTTCCTTTTAAAGATGATTTTGTATTAAATGCTTTTTTCAAAAGAAGTGTTAAAGGAAATTACATAATAATGTCTGCCACACCTTCAGAAAAATTGTTAGACGAATATAAAAAAGGAAATAATAAAGTTGTAACTCTTTTTAAAAGATATCACGGCAAAAAGATACCTGAACCAACTTTATTTGTAGCACCAAAAATAATTTGTTATCTCTATTTAATTTATAAAGTTAGGAAAATATTAAGCGAAACTGATTTTCCTTTACTGGTGTTTGCGCCAACAATTGAAGAATGCGAAAATCTCTATACTTTGTTAAAAATCATCGCAAAACAAGGATATTTAGTTCATTCTAAAAGAAAAGATCGTGCAAAAACTATACAAAAATTTAGGGATAAGAAATTTAGATATTTAGTTACCACATCAGTATTAGAAAGAGGCATAACTCTTAAGAATTTACAAGTTATTGTGTTTAATTCTTCTTCTTTTATATACACAAAAGAAGCACTAATTCAAATTGCAGGACGAGTAGGAAGAAAAATCGGAGCTACAAATGGAGAAGTTATTTTTATCGGCCAAAGAAAAACTGAAGAAATGGTTCAAGCAAGAGCCACAATTCAAGACGCCAACAAAAATTTGTAAAGTTTGTTTTAAAGAAATTAAAGATGGTTCTTATCACTCAATTTTAAACGAAGGAATAATTTGTTATTCGTGTTTAAATGAAATGCACCCAGAATTTATTGAATTTCGAATTGATGATATTGAGGCGTTATCGCTTTTCGAATATGATGGCGTAATTAAAGAAAGAATTTATCAATATAAAGGTTGTGGAGATTTTGAATTAAATAACATTTTTGTCGGTCCTTTTGTGAATGAATTAAGATTTCTATATCACAATTATGAAATTGTTGTTGCACCATCGCATAGCGTAGAAAAGATGGGAAATCATGTAATTTTTATGTTTCAATGTCTAGGTCTTCCAATTCATGATATATTCTTAAAAACAGAGCCAATTAAACAATCCGATCAATCTTATTTAACTCGAAAAGAAATTTATAAATATATCAAGTTAAAGGATGAGATTCCTGATTTAGAAGGAAAGAATCTTTTATTAGTTGATGATATTTGTACGACGGGCTCAACATTAAAATCTTGTATTAAGCTATTAAAAGAATTAAATCCTAAAAAAATCAAAATTTTAGTGATTGCAAAAAGAGTATTTAGTGAAGAAGAAAAAATGGAATTAATGAAAAATTCTAATGGTAGAGAATTGGAAATTATCTAAAATAGTCGAGTTTTGCAGGGATTTTGGTAAAATTTGATTTTTCAAGAATCATTAAAACTCGTAAAATTTAAATTTTGCTATTGGTTTTAACTGTCATTTTATGGAAATTGATAAGATTTATTTTCTTTCATAACATTATATATAATGTTAAAATCTTTAAATGCGTAGGATTTAAGTATGGGAAATATTATTGAAAAGATTTTTAGAGTAGATCAACACATTTTGAAAAAGTATGTAAAAGAAGCTAAAAAGGTCATGAATTTAGCTGATCAAATGAAAGCTTTAAGCGATGACCAATTAAGAGCTAAAACAAACGAATTCAGAGAAAGACTTAAAAACGGACAAACGCTCGAAGATATTAAAACTGAAGCTTTTGCTGTTGTTAGAGAAGCCGCAAGACGTGTTTTAAATTTATACCCATTTGAATGCCAAGTTATTGGTGGTCTTGTTTTAAATGATGGCGATGTTGCTGAAATGAAAACTGGCGAAGGTAAAACTTTAACAGCAACTATGCCAGTTTATCTCAATGCTCTTGAAGGAAAAGGCGTTTACGTTGTTACTGTCAACGAATACTTAGCACAAAGAGACGCCAATGAAATGGGTCAAATTTATCGTTGGTTAGGTTTAACAGTTGGTGTTAACCTACATAGTTTAACTACACAAGAAAAACAAAAAGCGCATTTATGCGATGTTACTTATACTATCAACTCCGAACTTGGTTTTGATTATTTGAGAGATAACATGGCGCCAAGCAAGCAACAAAGAGTTTTAAGAGGACTTAATTATTGTATTGTCGATGAGGCCGATAGCGTTTTAATCGATGAATCTAGAACTCCTCTTATTATTTCTGGTGGTGCAAAAGCTTCAATGTCTCAATATCAAATTGCTGATAGATTTGTTAAAACATTAAGACGTTCAACTGATGTTGATGAAGAATATAAGAGAAAACATCCAGATTATATTCCTGATGGCGATTTTGTTGTCGATATTAAAACAAAATCATGCTCTTTAACCGATAAAGGTGTTGATAAAGCCGAAAAAATGTTTGGCATTGCAAATTTATATGCACCTCAATACCAAGATTTAGTTCATAGAATCCATCAAGCTTTAAAAGCAAACTATATCATGACACGTGATGTTGAATATTTGGTCGATCAAGATAACACAATTCAACTTATTGACCAATTCACTGGCCGTGTTTTAAAGGGAAGAGAATATAGTGATGGTTTACAACAAGCAATTCAAGCCAAAGAAGGCGTAAAAATTAAAGAAGAAACTGTTACTCTTGCAACGATTACATACCAAAACTTCTTCAGATTATTTAAGAAAATGGCTGGTATGACAGGTACTGCTAAAACAGAGGAAGAAGAGTTTAGAAAAATTTACAACATGAAAGTTGTTTGTATTCCTCCAAATAGACCAGTCATAAGAAAAGATGAAATTGATTATATATTTGCTACAAAACAAGCAAAAATTAAAGCTCTTGTAAACGAAGTTAAGGAAAGACACGAAAAAGGTCAACCAATTCTTATTGGTACACCAAGCGTTGAAGCATCTGAAGAAGTAGCAAAATATTTAGACGAAGCTGGTTTAAGATATGAAATGTTAAACGCTAAAAACCACGCTCGTGAAGCAGAAATTATTTCCCATGCAGGTGAAAAGAATCGTATTACTCTTGCTACAAATATGGCAGGTAGAGGTACTGATATTAAACTTACCGATGAGACAAGATCTCTTGGCGGACTATGTGTTTTTGGTCTTGAAAGACACGAATCAAGACGTATTGATAACCAATTAAGAGGCCGTAGTGGAAGACAAGGCGATCCTGGTTTTTCAAGATTCTATGTTTCTCTTGATGATGAACTTATGGTTAGATTTGCTAGCGATAATTTGAGGAAATCATTTGCAAATTATGGTGATGAAGCAATTGAAAGCCGATTATTAAGCACCGCAATTACTAGTGCTCAAAAACGTATCGAAGGTCAAAACTTTGATGTTCGTAAAAACTTACTTGATTATGATGACGTTTTAAGTAAACAAAGACAAATTATGTATGCAAAACGTGACCAAATCATCTATGCAAGCGATATTAATGACTTACTTACCGATACATTTAAAGATTGTGGTGTTGCTTTATGTAAAAGAAGTGTCTTTGATGAACAAACCAACAGAACTGTTAGCGCTAAAAAGTTATTTGAATTAGCAGTTCCAAGATTCTTAAGTGAAAATTCAATTAATTTTGATTTATATGATGAAGCAACTCCTGATGAAGCTGGTGAAGATATTGGTGAAGTCTTAGCTAATGCTTACAAAATTAGAAGAAGAGAATGGGATAAAGAAACCGCTGATCAAATTGAAAGACAAATTACATTACGTTGTATAGACCGTAACTGGACACAACAAATTGATAATATGTCTAGATTTAGAGAATCTGTTTCCTTAAGAAGCTATGGACAAATTAACCCGCTTCAAGATTATGTTAATGAAGGTTGGGCAATGTTTAGAGATATGCTTGAAACAATCTCACTTGAAGTTGTTTTAAATCTCTTAAATGTTAAAGTTCAAAAGAAAGTCGACGATAAAGAAACTTATGCCGTAAAGACTGATGCACAAAATGCTGTTCACGGTCCAGAAGAAGGCACAAAAGAAGAAAAGAAAGTTGAAATGAAAGTCGTCGCTAAAGAAGAACAAGCGAAAGAATTAAATATCTCCGATATTGATAAAAATGCAAAAGCTGCTGTTGATCATAAATACGAAGATATCCACACAAATTAGAAAGTTATGATTGATCTTTACGAATTTAAAAACCAATTAAAAGAGGCTACTGAGCAAATTGAGCAGCTCGGTAGTTCTCTTTGACCTATCTAAATTAACTAAAAAAGTCGAAGAATTAGAAGCTTTATCCTTAAATGAGCATTTTTGGGACAATCAAAGAGAAGCATCTAAAATAATCGATGAAAAAAACGATATTATATATAAAATTGATTTATATAATAAATTAGCGAAAAATATCAAAGATATAAACGAATTAGCTGAAACTTTAGATGTTAATGATGAAGAAATGGCTGATTTAGTTGTTTCATCTTTTAACGACCTTAAAAAAGATTTAAATGAGTTAAACACCTTAATCCTTTTTAGTGGCGAATATGACAACTTAGATTGTGTAATTCAAATTCATCCTGGAGCTGGTGGCACAGAAGCTTGTGATTGGGCAAATATGCTTTTGAGAATGTATGAAAGATTCTGTGAAATTCAAAATTATTCATATAAAATTTTAGATTTTTTACCTGGTGAAGAAGCAGGTGTTAAAAGCGTTACTCTCCTAGTCGAAGGAAAATATGCTTATGGGATGCTAAAAGGTGAAAAAGGTGTTCATCGACTTGTAAGAATTTCGCCTTTTGATGCAAACGCAAGACGCCATACAAGTTTTGCTAGTGTAAATGTCATTCCTCAATTTGATGATTCTGTAAAAGTTGAAATAAATTCAGCTGATTTAAAAATTGATACCTATAGATCTGGTGGTGCAGGCGGCCAAAACGTAAATAAAGTTGAAACCGCCGTTAGAATTACCCACATTCCAACTGGAATTGTTGTTTCTTGTCAGGTCGAAAGAACTCAACTTAAGAACAGAGAACTCGCAATGAATATGTTAAAATCTCAACTTTTTGCTAGACAAGAAGAAGAAAGAAAGAATAAATTAAAAGGTATAGTAGGCGAACAAAAAAATATTGAATGGGGTTCACAAATTAGGAGCTATGTTTTCTGTCCTTATACATTAGTCAAAGACAATAGAACTAATTATGAAGATACTCAAATTAGCAAAGTAATGGACGGAAATATTGAAGGATTTATCTTTGCATATTTAAAAGAGGAGGCTAAAAATAGTGCCTAACTTTATCAAAAACTATTTCAAAAAAGAAAACTTAAAACGAAACATTAGAAGTTTGGTTTTGGTTTTACTTGGGACTTTCATTGTTAGCGTTGGGAATGCTTTCTTTTTGATTCCTTTTTCTATTATTAGTGGTGGGGTAAGTGGCATTACAATTCTTACTGCTGATTTTATCGCACCAGACATCATGAGTTACATTTTAAACTGGGCACTTTTTGTTCTTGGTTTAATACTTTTAGGCTTTAAATTTACAATATCCTCGCTAATCTCAACTATTTTTTATCCAATTTTCTTATCAATCTTTTCTAGAACTCCACTTTTACCAATGTTTTTAGATGTTTTATTAGGTGGGAGTAATGTGCCTTATATTTTGGAAAATGGATTAATTACTAACCTTGCTAACATCGATATGGTTAATGCTGGTTTTTTACTTGTTATTGGTCTTTTAGGTGGAATGTTAGTGGGTGCTGGTTGTTCTATTACTTTCCATGGTGGTGGCTCAACAGGTGGTGTTGACATTTTAACTTTGATTACAAGTAAATATTTAAATGTAAAAGAATCTGTTCCTTTCTTCTTGTTCGACGGGGGAATTGTTCTTATTGGTATAATTGTTGATTTATCAAGCGGAGAAACTAAATCTTTAATTGGTGGGCTTGTTGGCATAATTTCGGCTTTTATATGTTCGCTTATGGTTGAAATTATTTATACAGGACAAACAAGCGCATATTGTGTAGATATTGTTTCAGATAAAGTTGACGAAATTAAGAATTTTTCAATTAATGAATTAGATAGAAGTGCTACTATCTTAAAAGTTAAAGGCGCTTATTCAGATGAAGAAAAAACTATGATTAGAATCGTCTTTTCTAGAAGAGATTACAACAAAGTTAGAAATGGAATTGCTAGAATTGATCCAAAAGCATTCTGCACCTTCTATCAAACTTTATTCACGGGCGGGGAAGGATTTGAATCAATTGGTGTAAGCTCTGCAAAAGAAATTAAACAAATTGGTAATTTCTTAAAGAAAAAGAAAAAAGAAAGTAATAAATCTAACGAAAATAATGAACGAGAATAAATTATTTAAAATTCATAGTGAATATAGACCAACAGGCGACCAACCAAATGCAATAAAACAATTGGTTGAAGGCGTTGAAGCAGGAAAAAAATATCAAGTATTAATGGGCGCAACTGGCACTGGGAAAACTTTTACAATGGCAAATGTCATCGAAAAAGTCCAAAAGCCAACTTTAATTTTAGTTCATAACAAAACTCTTGCAGGTCAACTTTATGTTGAAATGAAGGAACTTTTTCCTGAAAATCGAGTTGAATATTTTGTTTCAAATTTCGATTTTTATCAACCTGAAGCCTATATTCCTTCAACCGATACTTATATAGATAAGTCGGCGTTAATGAATGAAGAAATTGAAATGATGAGAGTTAGCTCAATCAACTCAATTGTCAGCAGAAGAGACACAATAGTTGTGGCTTCGGTAGCTTCAATTTATGGTTTAACCGACCCAGATGAATATAAAAAATTAGTTTTTGATGTCAGAGTTGGCGAAGAAATTAATAGAAAAGAATTCTTCAATAAACTTTTAAATTCTCAATATAAAAGAAACGATATTGAATTAAGCCCGGGAAGATTTAGAGTTCATGGTGATTTAATTGATATTATGCCGGTTAATAGCGATGATTGGTATATTAGAATTGATTGTTTTGGTGATGAAGTCGAAACAATTGCTAAATGTAATTACTTAACAGGTGAAATCATCGAAAAATACCATTATTACGATTTATTTCCTGCTTACGATCATGCTGCTACTAGAGAAAATATTTTGCGTGCTTGTAAATCCATCATGGCTGAACTTGCTGAAAGAATTGAATATTTTGAAAAAGAAGGTAAACCACTTGAAAAAGAAAGAATAGAAATGCGCACCAAACAAGATGTTGCGGCACTAGAAGAATTTGGCATTTGTAATGGAATTGAAAATTATTCAAGACACATTGATAATCGTAAACCAGGTCAAAAACCATTTTGTTTGATGGATTATTTTCCAAAAGATTATTTGCTTATTGTTGATGAAAGCCACGTTTCTTTTCCACAAGTTCGAGGAATGTATAATGGCGACCATTCAAGAAAAGTAACTCTTGTTGAATACGGATTTAGACTTCCTAGTGCACTAGACAATAGGCCACTAAATTTTGATGAATTTGAAGGCGAAATCAACCAAGTTATTTGCACAAGCGCAACTCCTGGCGATTATGAACTTGGAAAAACTAATGGAGAATTTGTTGAACAAATTATTCGTCCAACTGGACTTTTAGATCCGGAAATCGAAGTAAGACCAACTCTTGGTCAAATCGATGATTTAATTAGTGAAATTAAAGATAGAATTGCAAAACATGAAAGAGTAATGGTTGTTACTTTGACTATTAAAACAGCTGAAGATTTGACCGCATATCTAAAAGAAAGAGATATTAAAACAGTTTATTTACACAGTGAATGTAAAACTTTGGAGAGAAGCGAGATTATTTATCAATTAAGAAAAGGTAAATATGATGTTTTAGTTGGTATTAATCTTTTAAGAGAAGGTTTAGATATTCCTGAAGTTAGCTTAATTGCAATTTTAGATGCAGACAAAGAAGGATTTTTAAGAAGCACTAGAAGCTTAATTCAAGTTGTTGGAAGAGCTGCTAGAAATGTTAATGGTAAAGCAATTATGTATGCTGATACTATTACAAAATCAATGCAAGAATGTATTGATGAGACTAACAGAAGAAGAGAAATTCAGTTTAAATACAATGACGAAAACGGAATTATTCCAACAACAATTGTTAAACCAATTACTGCTCCAATTCATAATACTGAATCAGAAGCAGAAGAAATTGTTAATTCAAAAGCAAAATTAACTAAGAAAGAGTTGCAAAGAAAAATTAAAGAAATCGAAAAAGAAATGTATAAAGCTTCTAAAGAATTTGATTTTGAAAAAGCCATTAAACTCAGAGATATTATGTTTGAGTTAAAAGCAGAATTGTAAAAAAACCTGCAAATCTCAACTATTTTTCTAAAAATATTGGAAAACGATGATTTGAATGTTAAGGAAATTATTAAGTTCTTATTGGAAAAACAAACTAGAATTTGTCTAGAGAAAAGACAGGAAATTAAAAAATAACGTTTATTGTAATTTTTGTATATATGTTTTAACATATATACATTGTTTGGAGGAAAACTTTAATGCAATGGTATGATTATGTATTCTGGGTTATAGCTTTTATTGTCATTGTTCTTGGCTTATTACAAGGTGGTAAATCTGAAGGTGCTTCTGGTGCTATTACAGGTGGTGGCCTTAATGTTTTTGTTAAGACAAAAGAAAGAGGCAGTGAAAAAATTGTTTCATATTTAACTCTCGGATTCGGAATTGTATTCTTATTTTTAGCTTTACTCTCTACTTCATTAACTGCAGCTCCTGCAGCAGATGGTGAAACAACAGAAAACGCAACTGAAGCAGCCCAAGCATTAATTTCCGTTCTTCAATCAGTTTTAATTGCTTAATTTCATAATTTTTTGACTGATTAAATTTCAGTCAAATAGACTAGGGGGACATATCGATGCTACCAATTAAAGAATATGTCATGAAGAAAAAGTCTGAATTAAAAGACAAAATTTTAATGATGGACGAAAAACCTCTTTTAAAAATCATTCAAGTCAATGATGATTATGCATCCAATACTTATGTAAATGGAAAAATTAAAGATATTAAAGAAATTGGGGCAAAATTTGAGCTCGAAAAACTACCGATTGATATAAGCGAAGAAAATTTACTTAAAAAAATCGATGAAACCAATAAAGATGAAGCTGTGACTGGTTTTATTGTTCAATTACCTTTACCAAGCGGAATTGATGAAGAA
>CALVRY010000007.1 GCA_944358755.1 uncultured Bacilli bacterium | reverse complement strand
TTTTACGGACTTTAACGATTAAACCCTATGTAGAGGGTCCTATTTTTGGCCCATTTGTAAAATATTTACGTTTACTTAAATCCTTATATTCTTTAATATTTAAAATTTTAAAATTGTCCATAATCTTGTTAATAAATATAAATGTATATATCAAATCTTAATAAAAATCGACGTAAGCAAATCGCTAAAACGCCGATTAAATCGCCTTTTTGGTGGAGATGCGGAGACTTGAACTCCGGTCCACGCATTCTTCTACAATGACTACTACAGTTTAGTTATGATTAGAATTTAACGGCTTATCAACCATAACAAACTTTACACCGCTAGATTATTGATTTTCATTCCTATTCTATAATCATTGAATAGAACCTATCTCCCTAAATTGAGAAGCTTTAGTTGATCAGGAGCAAATCAACTAGGCCCCACGCTAACTTTATAAAGTTACTGAACTAAGCAGCAAAGGCGTAATTGAAATTTCTGTTGCCAGATACTTTTTTGTTGGTGATAACGTCACCACTCGACTGCAATCAATGCCAAGGAATGTATGTCGAAACCAAATCATCCCCAAGTAAGATTATATTATTGTTCTTCGCGTTAACAGTCAAGTAAAATTTACGCAAAAGCCAATTCAAATTAGTAAAATTAATGCAGAAAAACCCAATATTTTTCAAAATTTCTGGGAAAAATGAAAAATTCTCTGGAAATTTTAATTTTTCTGGGATTTTTATGAAAAAAAATAATATTTTTTAATGAATTTCAACAAAAAACTTGCAAATCTCAACTTAATTTAAGAAAAGTTTATTGTTAGAAAACAAAAACAAGAATTAAGATTTTTAACTCGATGATTAATTGATCTTCGATAAATTTCGCTCATTAAAATCTTACAATTTAATTTGTTTATAAACTATTAATAGTTTATACTATTACTTGCAATTTTAATGAGGTGATTAAATGAGTAAAAACAAAGCAAAAATCGTTACACAAAAAAAGAAAGTAAATTTTGCTGCCATCATGAAATTCGTTAGAACATTATGGAGAAACGATTCTGTAGTTGAAGTCGCAACAACAACCAAATGGTGGTGGTCAATAATTATATTTGTCCTTTCATTGGTAATTTCTGTTTTACCAGCAACCATAAGTCAAGCACAAGCTCAAGGAAGTAATTTTGTTGGCGCAACAAACGTAAATTATTCTGACCCATTTTATAATGGTCTTTATGCATATTTAACAGACGAATCTGAAGACAAAAACATTATTTTTGATAAAACAACAAATACTCTTTCTGCATCTTCAAACGAAGGAGGCTTCTACGATGATACTTATACATTATCGGATGGAATTACAAGAGTTTATAAACCATTATTCACATATAAAAGAAGTTACGTTGAAGGAACTGTTACAACAACAAATAACTATTTAGATATTTATGTTGTTAAAGGCGAAAATGTTGATTTAAATCAAGTATTAACAAATATTCAAGGAAGTAACAGTAACTATGCTGACGGAAATACAAATAACCAAGAATTAAAATATTCCCGTACAACTCCTTTCATTTTATTTACACATAATACTTTCTATGCTGCTAATTATTCTGCAAATGGAACAACCACACTTTCCGGTAACTACAACCACATGGCAGAATATTTCAATATTCAAAGCAACTCATACAACTTTAAAGATGATATTTTAAAATCAGGAGTAACTTTAGGCGGAAATATTCATGATGTTCAACAAGCTGTTTTTAACAATTTCCTTAAATGGTGTGATTCGACATATATTGATCCACGTACACAATCTACTTGGATAACATTTGGTATCTATTGTGGTGTAAATGGTTCAATCATGTTACTCATGGGTATTATTATTTGGCTCATGACAAGAGGTAAAAATAATCCTAATAACAAAACCAAAATTTGGGAAGCATATTCAATGGGCTTCTGGGCAGCAGGTTCCCCTGCTTTATTATCGTTACTTGGTTTCTTAATGCCTCAACTTGGAATGATGTTATTCATTATGCTTTATGCATTTAGAATCATGTTCCTTTCGATGAAACAATTAAGACCGGTTTATCAATGATAAAATTTAATTCGAATTAAAAAAGGAATCGTCAAATCGATTCCTTTTTTATTGAGTTTAAATAATACAATTAATCTTTCCAATCGCTATCTGGATTTCCTTTATTATCAAAATGTAGTCCAAGTTCTCCTAAAACGTCGCCTATTTCGCGATAATAAAAATCGTCTACATAGACTACAGGATTTTCAAAATCAGCAGTAAAAATCATCTTTTTATTTCTTTTTGCAATTTCGATAATTTTATTAATGATTTCAGGAAATTTATCTAAAAAATGATCTTTTACATATAAAAGTTGTGTATAAAAATTAGGCTCAATATAAAATAAAGAGCCGTCTGCTAGTTCAAAAAGGTCAATATTTTCATATTTGTCACTCTTTATTTTCTTTAAACTTTCAAATTCTTTAATTTCCATATTAATTTCCTTTCACATTAATGATGATAATCTTCATGATTTATAATTTTAAACGCGCGATATATTTGTTCAAGAATAATTACTCGGCACATTTGATGAGTAAATGTCATTTTTGATATTGAAATGGAGAAATTTGCTCTTTTTCTAACTTCATTACTTAAACCAAGCGTTCCTCCTATAACGAATGTAATTTGAGAGTAATTTTTAGAAGTAATGTTTTCAATTTTGTCAGCAAGTTCTTCGCTTTTTATGATTTCTCCTCTTAAGTCTAAAAGGAAAACATACTCGTTTTCTTTAATTCTTTTAAGAATTCTTTCGCCTTCTTCTAACAAAACTTTTTCTGGTGGTTTATTTTGAATTTTAGTTTCTTCAACTTCTACAATTTCAGTTTTAGCAAAACGAGATAATCTTTTCAAATATTCTTCGATTGCTTCTTTATAAAACTTTTCTTTTATAGACCCAACAGCAACGATTTTAATCTTAATCATAATTCGATTGCCTCGTATTGTTTTGCGCATTTAATCTCGATTTTATCAAGATTAACACCTTTTAATGCAAATATATTGTGATATGTTTTTAAAGCAAGTTCAGGCGTGTTGCATTCTTCACTTAAGTGAGCTAAAACTATCTTTTTGGTTTTGACTCCTACACAAGAAGAAATATAAAAAGCACTGTCTTCATTAGATAAATGCCCTCTATAAGAAAGGATTCTGTTTTTCAAAATATCAGATCTATCACTATTTAAAAGCATATTTACATCATGATTCGACTCAATAATGTAATAAGTTCTATTCTTCATTAAAGATAATGTTCTTTTCTCTATTTTTCCTGTATCCGTTAAATAAATTAAATCTTCATCTCCAGATTTAATTAAATATCCACATGTTGGATTCGCATCATGACTTGCTTTTATTGGAGTAACTAAGAAAGAGCCAAATTTATACTCTTCAAAATATTTCAAGACATTTTCTTCTTTTAATGGAACTACATTTTTAAGTGAATATCTTTTATTAATATTAACACTTTCATATGATTTTATATGGTCTGTATGAGCGTGAGTAAATAAAAAATAGTTAAGATTTGCAGGGTTTTTTCCAAATTCAATGAGTTTTTCATTTAAATATTTTTCGCTAATTCCATAATCAATTAAAAGAGAAGTATCTTCGTTGTAGATTAAAGTTGCGTTCCCTTTTGAACCGCTAGCAATAATTAATGCACTAATCATCTTCGGTGTCTTTAAATTTATCAGAATAATTAGAACCAGGCATATTTTGATTCATAAAGCCATGTTCTCTTTCAGGAGTAAAGAATCGGCCAAAAGCAGGCATAAAGAAAAGCTCAGTTGTGCCTGTTCTTCCGCTTCTGTTTTTAGCAACAATAACTTCAACTAAATCGGCTTTTTTATCATCTTGTACTTTTGGTTCGTTGCTTGGCTTTGGTAAAACTTCTTTGTTTTCACCTTGTCCTTTTTTATTTTCCCCTATACTTATACCTTGATTCTTGTAATATGCAGGACGATAGATAAACAAGACTTTATCTGCATCTTGCTCGATAGCTCCAGAGCTTCTTAAATCAGACAATTGTGGTCTCTTATTTTCGCGTGCATCAGTTTGTCTATTCAATTGGGATAGAGATAAAACAGGACATTGAAGTTCTCCAGCAAGCATTTTTAACCTACGTGAAAAATAAGCAATTTTTGCTTGTTCATTATCTTTGAAAGTATTTTTCGGATCGTTAATTAAACCTAGGTAATCAACAACAATTAACGCTAAATCACCTTTTGATTCTTTAAGTTTTCTAGATTTTAAAACGATATCATCAATTGAAGAGCCACTATTATCATCAATATAAAGCGGAACAGAAGCTAAATCATTTTCGACTTCTTTTAACTTTAATCTCTCGTTTGTGCTTAAAATGCCTTTTTGAATTGAATCGTATGAAATGCTACTTTGAGCTGCAAAAAGTCTCTTTAAAATCATGTCATTTGCCATTTCTAAAGAGAAAAGCGCAACTGGTTTATTTGTTTTTGCTGCGGCATTATAAGCTATATTTAAAGCTAAAGCAGATTTACCAACTGCAGGACGAGCAGCAAGAATAATTAATTCGTTTTTATTAAGTCCATTAATTAAACCATCAAGTCTTTCAAAACCTGTTGAAATGCCAGTAATTGATCCTTCAACACCATGACTCGATTGAATTTTTTCACCAACAATACGCGCCGCTTCTTTAGCGCTAACAAAATCACTTACTCTTCTACCTTCAGTGATTTTGTTGATTCTACTTTCGCATTCAGCAACAAAAGCATTGATGTCTTTAATTTGTTTTGTTTCGTAATCTTGTTCAATTTTATCGATTTCTTGTAATAAATTTCTTAATAACGTTTGATCTTTTAAATTTTGAACATAAAATTCAATATTTTGGAAAGAAGTAACAAGTTTTGTAAGCGAAACAAGATAGTCAACTCCACCAACTTTATCAAGTTCTTTAGTATTAATTAGTTGATTTGTAACAGTTGTAATATCAATCGCATTTCCGGCATCATATAAAGTTTTCATCGCATTGAAAATGCATCTATTTTTTAAATTTCCGTAGTAAAAATCATCTTCAGTTAAGGTAACTAAAATCTCTGAAGCTTTTCTTGAGTCTAGTAAACAAATACCAAGTACGGTTGTTTCACAAAATTCGTCTGAAGGATAATTTTTAATCATGTTATTTAACGTCTTCTACTAAATGAACTCTAACAGTTCCAATTACATCTTTATATAATTCGATTTTTAAATTTGTGTATCCGAAAGCATTTAATGGATATTTATCGATAAATTTTCTTTTATCAATAGTGATTCCGTATTTATCTTTTAATTCTTTTTCAACTTCTTTAGTTGAAATACTTCCAGCAGGAGTTTTATCAGCATGAGCTTTAAGTTTAAACTCAACCACAATCGTTTCAAGTTTTTCTTTGGCTTTTAAAGCTTCATTTTTTAATTCTTCTTCTCTTTTTTCTTCATCGGCTTGCTCTTTTTTTAGTTCAGCTAAGGTTTCAGGAGTTTTTCTAACAACAAGTTTTTTAGGAATTAAAAAGTTTTTAGCGTATCCATCAGATACAGTTTTGCTTTCACCTTTTTTTCCGATACCTTTAATATCTTTAAGTAAAATTACTTCCATATAATTACCTACCTTTCTCACGAGATTTCCTTGCAGAATCGGCATTTTCTAAAATAACTTCCGAAATCATTTGTTCAACCTCTCGCATAGATTTTCCTCTAATTTGAGCTGCTGCGGCAGCAAAATGACCGCCTCCGCCAAGTTTTTCACATAAAATTTGAACGTTTACTGTGCCATCGCTTCTTGCACTAATATGGATTACATCATCATTAACTTTTGCAAAAGCAAACGAAGCATTGATCCCATTAAGTTGAATGCAAGCATTAGCTGCTTTAGCGATAAGAGTTGAATCTGCCGTTTCATCTTCTATTGGGTGACACAATACAATTCCATACGATACAGTCTTCATCTCATTTAAGAATGAGTTAACAAAGACTGTTTCTTTATATTCATCTTTTAAGAAATTGTCTGCTTGACCATTATCAGCCCCAAAATCTTTAAGAATTGATGAAGCTTCAAATGTTCTTGATCCAACCGTTTTGGATTTATAAAAATTAGTATCAACAAATATACCCGCGAGCATTATAGTGGAAATTTTTGGTGTAAATTTAATAGGTTCCTTTTCACTATTATATTTAGCGATTTCAACTACAAGTTCTGAAGCACTCGATGCACTTGTTTCAATTAAATAAATAACAGGTTTTTCAATAAAGTCTTCAGCTCGACGATGGTGATCAATAATACAGACTTTCTCTGTTTTTTCTAAAATTTCAGGGCAGAGAACCATTTTTGGCCTAGAAACATCACAAACAACAACAAGAGTTGTATTTTTAACAGTTTTTAAAGCTTCTTGACCGGTAATAAATGTATTTTTAAATTCTTCTGAACTAAATTGACCTTTTAAAACAATACTTGTTTTCTTTTCGATAGATTGAAAATCGTAAACAACTCTTGCTTTTTTCTTACAATGGTCACAAAGTTCTTTAACGCCAAGGCAACTTCCGAGTGAATCCATATCACTATTTTTGTGTCCCATGATAATAACATCACTACTTTTTCTAATTAAATTAAGGAGCGAATTAGCAAAAACTCTAATTTTAACTTTTGAAGTATTTTCTTGTGCCTCGGTTTTTCCGCCATAATATTCAATTTCGCTACCAAATTTTTGAACAACCGCTTGGTCTCCGCCTCTAGACATAGCAATTTCTATGGCGGTTGATGCCATTTCGTTAAGTTTATTTACATCAGGAAAATCATGTGCAAATCCAATTGATAAAGTTGCAGTTACATCGCTTTTTTCTTCCACACTAATTTGTCTAACTTTATCTAAAATTGAAAATTTATCTTTTTTAACTGCTTCTAAATCTTGATAGTTACAAACTACAAAATAAGAATCATTTCTAACAGGTTTAACAAGCAATTTGTATTTGTTTGCGTATTTGCTAATTTCGATTTTAACTTTTGAAATAAGATCAGTATTTGATTCGCTTGTTGCGGTGACATCGTTATAGTTATCAATGTTAATAATACCGACACAAGTTGCTTGATTTATAAAATTCTTTCTTAAATCTTCATATTCAGAAATATCTTTAAAAATAAATAACCCTGCATTTCTAAGGAATTTTACCGAATATGAAATCGAATTTATTGTAATATTAATGACATTACCAACATCTTTATCGAGTAAATTTTTAAGTTGTGGGCACCAATCATAAATAGATTCATCAATTACATTTTCTTGTCTTTGGAGAAGAAGATCACTTTCCCATAAAACTGTACCCATTTCATCAACTACCAAGAAACCTAAATTTCCAAAAAGATAAGCTTCTTCAATCCCACTTCCTATGGCGTCTCCGGT
Organism: uncultured Bacilli bacterium; assembly: GCA_944358755.1. Taxonomy (GTDB): domain Bacteria; phylum Bacillota_I; class Bacilli_A; order RFN20; family CAG-826; genus Onthovivens. The sequence continues at coordinate 12,891 of CALVRY010000007.1, read as the reverse complement.
TGTGATATCTCTATTTTGTCTATTCTTTAAAATAGCAAAAATAATTCTCCAAATATAAAAACAATCAAGAATTAAGATAATTGAAAAAGCATAGGCCATGTGTTCTGGCAAAATTACCTCATCCATGTTCCGTGTATTAAATAAATACAAAGTCAAAAAGATTGCTGCGATAGCAAGTTGGGTTAAGGTAACAATAAGAACTTCTACTTTTAATCTTTTAATTTTCTTTTGCATATTAAAAACCTTTTAATATTATACCTTAAATCTATAGATTTAAAAACCATGATAAACGACAAAACCAAAAGAAAAATCCTCGGTTCTTTCACGAGGATTTTTCAATAAATTTTTAGTTTTTTAATTAGTCTTGAATATATGGTAATAAAGCCATATATCTAGCGTTTTTAATCGCTCTTGCAAGTTGTCTTTGATACTTGGCACTTGTTCCAGTGAGTCTACGAGCGCTAATCTTTCCGCTTGGTGTGATGAATTTCTTCAATAATTCAACATCTTTGTAATCAATATACTTAATTTTATTTTTTGTAAAATAACAAACCTTTTTCTTTGGTTTCTTCTTTAAAAAATTTGCCATAACCTTTCCTTTCTATTTACCTAAAATGGTAAATCATCGTCTGCTAAATCACCATCGCCACCAGAGATCATATCTTCGACTGATGTATCATCATCTTGAACATATCCTTGGTTAACTGGTTCTGGTTGTGAGTTATATGAATTGCTTTGTGAAGTTCCTTTTGAACCTAATAAAGTAATTTCGCTTACAACAACTTCAATTACGCTTGCATTTGTTCCGTCTCTTCTTTGATATTTTCTTTCTTGTAAAGAACCATCAATTCCGATTTGAGAACCTTTATGACAATATTTAGCGATAATATCGGCATTATTTCTCCAAGCAGTACAATTGATGAAGCTGCTTCCTCTTGTGCCATCAGCATTTTTATTTTTGTTGTCAAATGCTAATGTAAAACTTAAAACGTTAATTCCTGTTGCGGTTGTTCTAAGTTCTGGTTCTTTGGTAATTCTACCAACTAATATAACTCTGTTAATCATTTTGTCTCCTTACTTATTGATGATCGACTGTAACTAATGATCTTAAAACATTGTTGTCGAATCTTGTAATACGATCAAATTCGTTAAGAGCGACATTATCAGCTTCGATTTTGACAACGACATAGTATCCTTTAACTTCTTTTTTAATAGGATATGCAAGTTCACGAAGTCCCCATTCATTAACATCGAGAATTTTTCCACCATTAGCTGTGAAAATTCCATGTAATTTTTCGACTTCTGCTTTTCTTGCTGCGTCATCTAGGCCGGCTTTAAGAATGTACATAATTTCGTACTTTTTCATATACTTTACCTCCCTTTGGACATCTGGCTCTAATCACATTTGTTAGAGCAGAGAAGAACACTTCTTAAAAGTGCCTTTGTATTATATACAAACTGTCCGATAAAGTAAAGAAAAAGCGCTCTCGAAATTGACCCTTACACTAATTAGATAGAGATGAATTTCAATTTTGTTAAAAATATTTTTAAAAAATTTAAACTTTTTTTATTTTTAAACAAAAAAGAGGGACGAACTTAAATTATCCCTCATTTGCAAAACTTATTTTTCTTTCTTTTCAACTGGTTTTTCATCCCTCATACATGGGAATAAGATTACCTCTCTAATGCTTGGTTCATTTAGAAGTAACATACACAATCTATCAAAACCAATTCCAATACCACCACATGGAGGCATACCATATTCGAGTGCTTCGATGAAATCATTATCCATTTCATTTGCTTCATCGTCGCCTAATTCTTTAGCTTTAAGTTGAGCAATAAATCTTTCTTTTTGATCGATTGGGTCATTTAATTCACTATATGCATTTGCGTATTCTGTACAATTGATGTAAAGTTCAAATCTTTCAGTAAAGCGAGGATCTGCAGACTTTTTAGTTAAAGGAGAGATTTCTATTGGATGTCCATGAACAAAAGTTGGTTGAATTAAATCTTTTTCGCAGAACTCTTCAAATAATGCATTTAAGATATAACCATTACTTGTCCAGTGTGGTTCAACTTTAATTCCATGTTCTTTTGCATATTTAACAGCATCTTCATACCTTAAATCGCTTTCGAAATCTAAACCTGTTTTTTCTTTAACAAGTTCAGCCATTGAAACCCATCTAAATTCTGGTCCAAAATCAATGTCGATTCCTTGATAGTTGATTTTTGTTGTGCCTAAAACTTCTTGGCACGCATTTCTTATAACGCCTTCACAAAGTTTTCTCATACTTTCTAAATCACCGAAAGCTTCATAAAGTTCTACTGTTGTAAATTCAGGATTGTGTTTGGTGTCCATGCCTTCGTTTCTAAATAAACGTCCGAATTCATAAACTTTTTCAAGTCCACCAACTATAAGTCTTTTAAGTTGAAGCTCGGTAGCAATTCTTAAATAGAAATCTTTATTTAATGTATTGTGGTGAGTAATAAATGGTCTTGCATTAGCGCCGCCTAAAATTGGTTGAAGGACACTTGTTTCAACTTCAACAAAGCCTTTGTTGTCGAAATAATTTTGCATGCTTCTTAAAATTTTTGGTCTTAATAAAGCAACTCTTTTTGCATCTTCATTCATGATTAAATCAACATATCTATGTCTACATCTTTCTTCAACATCAGTTAAACCATGGAATTTCTCTGGAAGCGGTCTTAAAGATTTTGTTAAAAATTTGAAATTTTCAGCTTTAATTGTCAATTCGCCGGTTCTAGTTAACATTAACTTACCAGTAATACCAATAATATCGCCAATATCACAAATTTTAAAAACGTTATATGTTTCTTCACCAACTGAATCAACGGAAATGTAAATTTGAATTTTCCCAAATTTATCTTGAATACTAACAAAAGATGCTTTTCCCATCTTTCGTAAAAACATAATTCTTCCCGCAACAGTTACATGAATTGGGTTAGCTTCTAATTCTTCGTTTGTTTTTCCGTTTGCTTTTTCTCTACAAGTTGCACTTGTATCTGTTCTTTCGAAAGCTTCACCCCATGGATTAATACCTAATTCTTCGAGTCTTTTTAACTTTTCGCGTCTTGCTAGTTCTTGATCTGTTAATCTTTCTACCATACTATAATCTCCTAATTCGCCATGTATTATACAAAAAATAAGTAATTATTGCATTAATAGGCACAATTTATAAAAATTCTTCTTTATATGAATGAATAATCTTCTTCATCGAATCGACAGAATTAATTTCTCTTGATAAAGCACTTCTTAAATTTTTTATATTTGGTAAATCTAAATTTAAGAAAAATTTTGGTGAAATACCTTTTAAGAGAGAGAAAGCTTGTCTTTCGCCTTTTTCCTCTATTAAGTAATTAGTAAATTTTAATAAAAATTCAGTTTGCTTTTCAAAGTTAGTGACTTCAAAATCATCACGTTCTTCAAGAGCTCTATTTATGTTTTCTATCAAAAGCGGATTACCAATTCCGCCCCTTGCAACCATTACACTATCAGCACGGGTGATTTTTAAAGCGTTTAACGCCTCTTCAACCGTATAAATATTTCCACTAACACAAAATGGAATTTTTATTTCATTTCTTATATTTGCTAAAAGTTCAAAATGAGGTTTTCCTAAATATAATTCTTTTTTAGTTCTTGCATGAATTGCGAGAAAATCAACTCCTGCTTTTTCTAAAAGTGGTGCGATTTGATCAACGTTCACTTCATTATAACCCAATCTAATTTTCGCACTTAAAGGTTTATTAATTTTGCTTTTTACTACATAAACCATCTCGTAAAGTTCATCAGGTCGAGTTAGCCAACTACTTCCAGCGTTATTTTTTGTAACTTTAGGTACAGGACAAGCTAAATTTAAATCTAAAATATCGTAATTAATTTTAAGTTCGTCCAACACATCAATTGCTTTTAAAATAGTTTCTTTGCTACCACCAAAAAGTTGAAGTGCAAGCGGCCTATCTGATCCATCCGTATAAAGCATGTCAATTGTTTTTTTGTTGTGGTAAATAAGAGCAAAATCGCTAATCATCTCGGTGTAAGTTAAACCAGGATGAAATTCATTCATAAATTTTCGATAAGAAAAAGAAGTTATCCCGGCCATTGGAGCTAAGATAACGTTCTTTTTAATTTCAATGTCTTTTATGTAAAAACTCATTAAATCTAAACTATTTTTCTTTTTCTTCTGTTTCAGTAGTTGTGTTTTCTTCTGCTTTTGGAGCATCAACTACTTCGACTTTTGTTTCGCTATTATCTTCAACTTTAGGGGTTTCATTGCCCTCTGTTGCTTCGCTGTTTTCTGCAGTTTTTTCCTCTGATTTTTCAGCTTCATTTAGAATATGGAAACTTGCTTCTCTAGCGGCTTGAGCTTGGGAAACAGTTTCTTTTGGAAGCTCTCTATGTTCAAGAAGATAACCAATTTCTTCTTCACTAATTGTTTCGTGAACCAATAACGTTTCAGCAATTAAGATAACATCATCTTTTCTTTCTTGAATGATTTTTAAAGCTTCGGCATGAGCTCTTTCAACAATTTTTCTTACTTCTTTATCGATTTCATCAGCAACAGCAACTGAGAAGTTCTTTTGAGCATTGGTATAATCTCTACCTAAGAAGACACTACCACCATTCTTTTCATATTGGATTGGTCCAAGGCTCGACATACCATATTCAACAACCATGCTCCTTGCAATTTGGGTTGCTCTTTCAATATCATTACTAGCGCCAGTTGAAACATCTTTAAAGAAGATTTCTTCACTGCTTCTACCACCAAGTAAACCAGCAATTTCTGCTTCTAGTTCACTCTTGGTGAGTAAGAATCTGTCATCTTCAGGCCCCATTAAGACATGGCCACCCGTTTGACCACGAGGAATAATTGTAATTTTTCTAACTTTATCTGCATGAGGTAAAGTTAAACCGATAATTGCGTGACCAGCTTCATGGTAAGCAACTTGTCTTCTTTCTTTTTCATTCATTCCTTTATTAGATTTTGCTGGTCCAGCGATTCTTCTATCAATAGCTTCATCAATATCAGCCATTGAAATCATTTCACGGTTTCCTCTAACTGCAAGGATTGCAGATTCATTGAGGATATTTGCAATATCTGCACCACTGAAACCGACAGTTCTTTTGGCAAGTTGACCAAAGTCGATAGAAGGATCGATTTTTTTATTTCTAGCATGAACTTTGAAAATCGCTTCTCTGCCTTCTTTATTTGGTAAATTTACAGTAATTTGTCTATCAAAACGACCAGCTCTAAGTAAAGCAGGGTCAAGAACATCGGATCTATTAGTCGCTGCAATTACGATAATTCCAGAATTTTCTTCGAAACCGTCAAGTTCAACAAGTAATTGGTTAAGGGTTTGCTCTCTTTCATCGTTGCCTCCGCCAAGACCAGCACCTCTTTGTCTACCAACAGCATCGATTTCATCAATGAAGATAACACAAGGAGCGTTTTGCTTTGCGGTTTTAAATAAATCCCTTACTCTTCCTGCGCCTGCACCAACGAACATTTCAACGAAGTCAGAACCAGAAATTGAGAAGAACGGAACACCAACTTCACCCGCAACAGCTTTTGCAAGTAAAGTTTTACCAGTTCCTGGAGGTCCAACAAGCAAGAAACCTTTTGGCAATTTTGCACCACATCTAGTGTATTTTTTAGGATTCTTGAGGTAATCAACAAGTTCCATCATTTCGGCTTTTTCTTCATCACATCCAGCAACATCTTTAAATCTTACTTTACTATCATCAATTCTTCTCGCTTTTGATTTGCTGAAATCAAGTGCAGATTGATTTCCACCTGCGCTTGCAGAAAGCATTCTGAAAAAGAAGACACCAATAATAATGATGATTGCGATATAAATAATTGTTGGTAACCACGACCAGAATGGATTTTCTCTATAAATTGATGTTGTGAAACCGATGTAACCGCCTTTAAATAAATCGGCGTATGTTGTTTCGCTAACTTTTACTTCTTCACATAATTTATTGAATAAATCTAACTCGCCAGCATTTCCAAAATTAGAGTTTGTTAAAGTATTAGTCAATACTGTGGTTGTATAATAGTTAACTTTAATTCCGTTAGTTGTGTTTGGCTTATATGTCGATTTATCCATAAATTGAACATTTAAAGTAGATTCATCACCATTTTGAACAACTTCAAATGACAAAATATCGTAATTGTCCTCGTCATTGTAAACCATATTGACCATATCGCTAGTAGCGATCGATTGATATCTTTGATTAACTTGGTTAACAATGAAATAAATTAAAAATATACCTAAAACCAAAATGAAAAAGTATATTAGGAAATTAAACCGTTTTGATTTTTTCTTCTCTTTCATACCCACTCCTTTTTGTACGCTCTCGATTGCTTTTCTTAAACATTCTACCTTAATTGCTTTATTACATAAAGCAGTTAGGGGTAATTTAATAAAACAATTTTAATTTAATCTTACTTTTTTTCAACAAAATTACTTTGGATTTTATCAGCACAGCAGCTGTTTAATCTTGAAATTCAATAATCCGCCTTTTTTAACCTTGCTTTGATAACGAGGAACATAAACCAAATAACCATTTTTATCAAAAATTCCAGGCCATACTTCTCGTAAATAAGAAGGCATTTTCCATGAAATAAATTCGCGTTTAACTTTTAAAGTCATGTTATTAAATCGATAGCTATCGCCTTCTATGGCTGGTTTAATCGTTATCGGAAATTTATTTTTCAACAAACCAAGAAATTCACTATCTTTGTTTAAACTAAATACTTCGTTTTTCGAATTTAAATCACCAAGTCTATATTCATATTTTTTAGTTTTTTTAACGATTCGAATAATTCCATAATCGTAACTTAGAAAATGTTCATCGTTAATTCTTTCTTGATGAGTAGCTTTGTTTTGGTTGATAATTTCTCTTAAATTCACCACTCTTCCTTCACTAATCGGAACAAAAATATTCTTTTTCTTTAGAAGATAAATCAACATTAATTGAAATTCTTCGTTTGTCATTTTTTTAAATAATTCAGATTTTGTATTGATGTATTTTGGTAAACCTAAACTTGCATATTTTGATAAAATAGTTAAGTTTTGCAGGTTTTTTTGTTTAATTTCTACTAAAATCTTTTCTTTTTCGCTTTTAGACAACTTCGCTAATTCTTTTCTAATTGCATTTCTTTGAAACTTAGAATCAAAGTTTGATGGATCAATCGAATAAGGAATTTTGTTATCTATACAATATTTTTCAAGATCTTGCTTAGTGATGTCTAGAAGAGGTCGAATGATTTTAATATCATCGCGCTTTCTTTCTTTTTCTAATCCATACGTTAGATAAACTCCGCCCCTCTTTTTTTGAAGAAAATAAGTTTCAATGTTGTCTCCTTCGTTATGTGCTACTAAAACGTTCTTAATATTTAATTCATGAGCTAATTTAACAAAATATTCATAGCGCACATCTCGCGCCCATATTTCTTCATTAACTCCTTTAGGCATAAAGGTTGAGAGAACATGAACTTTAATATTGTACTTATTAGCAAATTCTTTAATTCCTGCTTCATCATTGTCCGCTTGATCAAGAATGTGATAATTTACATGAGCGACTTCAAAATCAATATCTTTATTTAAAAGATAATAAAATAGTGCCATTGAATCTGGTCCATAACTACAAGTTAATAAATATTTCTCTTTCTTAGATAACTTCGCTACTTTCTTCAATAATTTCATCTTTTATAACTTCATAGAGGTCATGAGAATCATCTTTTTTGGCATAACTTACAATTTTTAAAACTTTAACAGTCAGCTTGTGTCTTCCAAGTTGAAGAGTCAAAATATCTCCTTCATTAACTTCGCTTGATGGTTTCGCTACTCTTCCATTAATTAAGAAAATGCCCCTATCTAACAATTCTTTTGCAACAGTTCTTCTTTTAATTAATCGTGTAAGTTTTAAATATTTGTCAATTCTCATCTTTAATCATCGCCCTTTTCTTGCTTTTATAGATTTTTGATACATCTTTTAATACTTCTAATAGGGTCTTGATCCAATCCCCCTCTTTATTAATACAGATAAATATCTGTTTTTCATGGTAAGATAATTTAAGTTTGTTTATTAATCTTAAAAATCCAGTAAATAATGTAGTTCCTATTCCTTTAATTTCACTAAATTTTTTGCTTAAAATTAAGTCTATACGTTTTGGGTATTCTTTATAAGTATCAAATTCTTCGCTATTTAAATAAATACTTATTTCTCTTTTTATAAACAGAAGTTCTACTGATTCTGGCAAAGTTCCAAATTGATCTTTTAAAGTGTCTTTTAACAAATAAAGTTTATCTAAATCGTTGCAATCTAATATTTTTTGATAAATTTCAATTTTCTCATCGTTCTTTGCAAAAGTCTTTGGAACATAGGCATCAATATCTTGTAAAGCATGAATTTCTTTAGTGATTGATTTTTCAGCTGTACCTTTCTTTTCGGCAATAGTTTCGTTTAACAAACGAATATACATATCTATACCTACTTCGTCAATAAACCCAGCTTGCTCTTTCCCTAAAATATCACCTGCTCCTCTAATTAAAAGGTCTCTTTGAGCAATTTTGTATCCGCTGCCAAGTTCTGTAAAATCTTGAATAGCTTTAAGCCTTTTTTTGCTTTCATCAGTTAATGATTTATTGCCTTTAATCATGAGATATGCATAAGCGATTTTATCGCCTCTACCTACTCTTCCTTTAATTTGATAAAGTTGAGCTAAACCAAAATGATCTGCGTCTTCAACTAGTAACAAATTGGCGTTTCTAACATCAATTCCGTTTTCAACAATAGTTGTTGCAAGCAAAACATCTATTCTTCCTTCATAAAATTCATTCATGATTTCGTCGATATCTTCTTTATCCATTTTGCCGTGGATTATACCAATTCGAGCTTCAGGAACTAATTTTTGAAGAACCAGTTGTTTTTCATAAATACGATAAGTATCGTTAAAAATATAATAAACTTGACCGTTTCTTGCGAGTTCACGTTTTATTAATTCTTTCACAATTCCTTCATCATAATTTACAACGTATGTTTGAATTGGAAGCCTTTCAACTGGTGGCGTTTCGATTCGTGAAATAGATTTTAAACCAACTAAACTTGATTGCAGGGTTCTTGGAATAGGTGTGGCTGATAGTGTAAGAACATCAACATTAGGATATTTTTCTTTTATCTTTTCTTTTTGTTCGACCCCAAACCTTTGTTCTTCATCAATAACTAAAAGTCCTAAGTCTTTGAATTTGACCTTGTCATTTAAAGCTTTGTGGGTGCCAATTAAAAGGTCTACATTCCCATCGTTTACACCTTTTAAAATTTCGTTAGTTTCTTTATATGTACACATTCTATTTAAAAGTTTGATATTTATTTTAAAATCACCAAATCTTTTAATTGCCACCTTATAGTGTTGCATCGATAAAACTGTAGTTGGACAAAGAAAACAAACTTGTTTTTCTGAAAGGATTGCTTTCATACACGCTTCTAAAGCAACTTCGGTTTTACCAAAACCAACATCGCCACACAAGAGCCTATCCATTGGGTGAGGCGCTTCCATATCTTCCTTAATTTCTTTAATTGAAGTTTCTTGATCAGGAGTTAATTTATGGCTGAATTCTTTTTCAAAAGCTTCTTGTATTTCATCGTCTTTTTTGAACGAAAACCCTGCAATACTTGCTCTTTCTTGATAAAGCGTTAAAAGTCTATCAGCTAAATCGTTAACTTTATCTTTTATTCTTTTTTTGGTTTTTTCCCGTTGATTTGAGTTAAGGTTTGTAAGCCTGGGTGTGGCTCCCTCTTTCCCTACAAATTTTCTAATTAAATTAAATTGGTATAAAGGAACATAAAGTTTATCATTGTTCGCATAAGAGATTTCTAAATAATCATTATGTTTGCCGTTCATTTCAATGGTTTCGATTTTATTAAATTTACCTATCCCATATTTTTCATGTACTACATAATCACCTGGTTCTAATTCTTCATAACTTTCAAGAATTTTACCTTTTTTGAAATGAGTAGAATAAGTTTTAATTTTTCTCTTATCATAAAGCAAGTCATCAGCCGCTAAAAGAATTGCTCTTTCATTAATTAATTCAAACGATGTATTAAATCTTCCTTGGCAGATAGAAATCGGATAATTATCGTCGATTGAGTAATTTTCGGTTTCTACGAATTCATAATTTAAATTATCTAAAAGCTTGCCTACTTCTTTTTTATCCTCATCATTATGGTAAACAATTAAAATTTTGTTTTGACCCTTAAGGAGAGTTTCTAAAATAATAAGTGGCGAAGACCCTTTTGGGTCTAAATAAGTTAAACTTCTTAATCCAATAGAGATGTCATCTTTATTTGCAAAAAAAGAATTTAAATAGATATTCTCTAATGAGTTTTTATAAATACTTGCTCTATCGTTAAAATAGGAGAGATGTGAAATACTTTTATTCTTTTCTTGAAGCTCTAACAGAAACTTTGTGGCCTCTTTAAATAAAAGATCTTTTGCTTTATTAAATTCATCTTGTCCAGAAACAATAACTATGAAGTTTTTAATAAAATCAGTAAGTTCTGCGTACTTTTCTTTTAAAAATCCATAATATTTGTAATACTTATTCGAAAAATAATTATTTAAAATTTGTTCAATATCTTCACTAATGTTAGTGAATAATTCTTCCTTGTCTTCGTTATCTTTATTTAATAAATCTTTTTTAAGTTGTTCGTCGATTTTATTTTTAACTTTTTCTTTTTCGGAATTTGTTAAAAGATTGATGGTTGCTGGAATAATAGTTACTTCATCAAGTTTTTTGTAAGAAGTTTGACTTTCGATTTTAAATAATCTAATAGATTCAACTTCGGTATCGAAAAGCTCAATTCTGATTGGGTTTTCATAATTTAAAGAAAAAACATCAATAACGCCACCACGACTTGCATATTCTAACGATTGATCAATTTTTGAAACCGCGATATATCCTAGTTCGCTTAATTTTTTCTTAAATTCTGTAACGTCAATCTCGTCACCTACTTTAACTTTTAGAAAACTTTCATCAAAAGTCTCTACAGTAGGATAATAACGATAAATCGTCCCTGGTGTTGCAATAATTATAGAGTGGGTTGCGTGTCTCATTTTATAAAGACCGTAAATTAATTCACTCTTGGTTTCTTTTGATTCGCTAATATATTCAACTCTTATTAAATCGTCTCCAGGCAAAAGTATAATTTTGTCTTCGTCTATAAAAGAGGAAAGTTTGTTGTATATTACATTAGCGTCGTAATTATTTGCAGCATAAATTAATACATTGCTTTCGGTGGCATTATACCTTTTTAAGGTTAACAAAATTGTCCCAATTAAAGGGTCTACTACATAATTTTGTTGCTTTTTTTCACTAATAAATAAATTTTCAGCTGAATTTAATAAATTAAACATGAAACTATTTTAATATATTCAACAAATAAAAGTTAATTTAAAGCGCGCTAGTAATTAAATAACTAACTATTTATTGAATTGTGTCATTGCTTTGTTGAAACTATCCTTAATCGCAACCTTTATAGCTTCAACCGCTAATTTTTGAGCATCTTCAAGAAGCGGCTCTTCCTCTTTTGTTGGTTTTGTTAATACATAATCAATAACGTTTCTATTGTTTGGATGGCCGATTCCTACTTTTACTCTATTGAATTCTTCTGTGCCTAATACATTAATAATAGATTTAATGCCATTATGTCCGCCGCTTGATCCTTTAATTTTTAATTTAATGTGCCCAATAGGGGTGTCCATATCGTCATAAACAACAATTAAATCTTCATTTGTTAGTTTAAAGAAATTCATCACTTGAATTAGACTTTCACCGCTTAGATTCATATATGTGTATGGCTTAAGAATGATCAACTCTTCATCCATAAATTTTGTTTTAACATATACGCCTTTAAATCCATCTCGATCAAAAGTAACTCCTAACGAATCAGCGAGCCTATCTACCACATCAAACCCCATATTGTGATGTGTATGTTCATATTCTCTTCCTGGGTTTCCTAATCCAACAATAAGATGCACTTTTAATCCCTCCACAATTAATACAATTATAAATTGAATTTGTTGGAAAATAAATAAAAATAAATTAAAACCTCGCAAAACTCGATTTATTTTTAGAAATTTTAATCAACAGTTTATCTATAAAATACCTATGATTGACTAATCAGTCAAAAATAAATAAGATAATAGCGAGAGATTTTTTATGCCTAAAACTATTTTCGACAACAAAGAATTAAGAGACAAAAGATTTGATACAATAGTAAACACATCTTTAAAATTATTTGCAATTTATGGATATAAAAAAGTTACGATTGATATGATAACTAAAGAGTGTCATTATAGCCACGGACTTTTTTACCATTATTTTTCTTCTAAAGCTAACGTTTTAGAAGAAATCAAAAAACGCAGTAATAAACTTTTTAATATGAAATTAAAAGAAATTGCAGAGAAAACGTCGACTGGGCGAGATTTTTTAAGGGAAACTCTCTGTGTTATTTTAGATTTCATAAACAAAGGATCTATTGAGAATTACTATGTCCATTTACTTTTAGAAGACAAACTCGAAGATTTAAATTCTGGTAAGGTCACAGCTCATTTAACAAAAGAAATTCACAATAAACTTATAGATGCAATTAAAGAATTAAAAGCAGAATTACCAAATTATAAACTCAGTGTTTTAAAAACATATTATGTCTTTTTTATCTCTTCCCTAGATGGTCTTTCTAAAGTCAAAATTAACTATCCTAAATTGCTAAAAAAGGATATTGATGGATATTTATTCTTTGATCAAATTATTGCTTTTTTACGTGCTAAAACCCAATAAAAACCTAAAAACCCTGCAAAA